>JALVOR010000001.1:0-3645 GCA_027026295.1 Anaerolineales bacterium
ATGGGTTCCGCCTTCACGGAGATTCAAGACCTGGCACCCTACCTCCCCGAAGACTTCACCGCGACCAGTTACTACGATGCCCAGCAACTCTTCGTCCAGGGCGCGGCCGCGATGATGTTCGACGGCTCGTGGAGCATTTCGGCGTTCGAGAAAGACGCACCGGACTTCAAGTGGAGCGTCTTCCCTGTGCCGCCTCCTGCGGGCAAAGATATGTACGTGACCTTCCACATGGATGCCGCCATCGGCATGAACCCTGCCACCAAACATCCGGAAGCCGCCCGCACTTTCCTGCAGTGGCTTGAAACCCCCGCTTTCGCCGAGAAGTTCGGCAATGGCGTGCCCGGCTTTTTCCCTGTGACCAAAGAAGTGCCGACGCTCTCTGACCCCGTCGCCAACACCTTCCTGTCCTTCAACAAGGAAGCCGCCGGCACCGACATCCGCTTTGTGTGGGAAAAACTGCTCGATGCGCCTTCCGGCACGCTGGATGCTTACACCGCCATGAACAATGCGGTGATTGCCGTGCTCAAGGGTGAACAGACCCCGCAAGAGGCAGCGGACTCGCTTCAGGAAGCAATTGCTGCGTGGTATGCACCTGCGCAGAGTTGCAAGAAATAACAGCCTTATAGAGAGATGGGGGCTTTGATGCCCCCGTCTCTCGCTTTTCTGGGGAGGCGGCTTGCCTCCAGAAAGTGTTCGCTTTGGAATCATCCTCGGCGGTTTGTCTGGAGGATGATTTGACATACACCGGGCGGGCCAACGCGGGAACACTCGCCTGTGCCATGAGGATAAAAACATGCTTGCAGAGCGAATCAAACGTCAAAGACGGGAGCGCATCACCTGGCTCTTGTTCATCCTGCCAGCGCTGGTCGTTTATGTTGTTTTCATGGCCGGCCCTCTCTTTGACTCTATGCGTCTGAGTTTCTACACGGGGAAGGGGTTCACTCCCACGGAGTTTGTCGGTTTCCGGAATTATATTGACCTTTTTACCAACCCGTTCTGGCGGGAAAGATTTCTGGGAGCGGTGAAGCACACCACCATTTTCTTCATCATCCACATGACGGTGCAGAACAGTTTGGGGTTGTTCTTTGCCACCCTCTTATCCGCCAACTTCAAGGGCCGGAACTTTTACCGAACGGTTATTTTCGCCCCGGCGACGCTTTCCGTGCTCGTGACCGGCTTTCTGTGGACGCTCATTCTCAACCCCCACTGGGGCGCCATCAACCTGACCCTGAAGGCCATTGGCCTGGCTTCCTGGGCCAAGCCGTGGCTGGGCGATGAAAAACTTGCCCTGGTTACGATTTCCCTGACCTCGGTCTGGCAATGGGTCGGGATGCCCACGGTGCTGTTCCTGGCCGGGCTGCTCGGCATTTCAGAGGAAATCATCGAAGCCGCACGCGTCGATGGCGCGTCGGCCTGGTCGGTTTTCTGGAAGATCAAGTTTCCCCTCCTCAAACCCGTTGTGGGCGTTGTGGCCATTCTGACCTTTGTGGACAACTTCAACGCCTTCGATGTCATCTACGCCATGGCAGGCGTCAAGGGCGAGCCGAACTACTCGACCGACCTGCTCGCGACTTTTTTCTACCGCACCGGCATTGCGGGCGAACACCCGGTGGGCATCCCCAACATGGGGATGGGGGCGACGATTGCTACGCTGACTTTCGTCATCCTGATGACCGGCGTACTGATTTGGCTCTATACTTCCCGCGAGCGCGACGCCGAGTAGGCGTAGGAGGATGATATGCGTCGCACATCTCAGTTTTTCGTTTACCTGGTACTCACGATTTGGGCAGCCATTGTCATGTTCCCTTTGTGGACGCTGGTTGTCAATTCTTTCAAGCCGCAGAAGGAAATCTTCAGCAGTCCTTTTGGTCTGCCCCAGCACTTTACCGTTGAAGGTTATAAAGCCGTATGGGTCAACGGGAATTTTGGCACTTACTTTCTCAATACACTCTACGTCACGGTGATTTCCCTGGTTTTGATCGTCTTGCTTGGTTCCATGGCGGCTTATGCGCTGGCGAAATGGCATTCGAAGACCAGCACAGCCCTCTATATCTTTTTCATTGCAGGGTTGATGATTCCCATCCGTCTGGGCACGATCGACCTCGTGCGGCTGATGAAGTTCCTTGCCTTGCAGAACACCATCTGGAGCCTGATTCCCGTTTATGTGGCCATGGGCATGCCAATTTCGATTTTCATTCTGACCGCCTTTGTCAAAAACCTGCCGCGGGAAATGTTCGATGCTGCCAAGGTGGATGGCGCTGCCGAGTGGCGGATTTATTCGCAAATTGTTTTGCCCCTGTTGCGCCCCGCCATTGCCACCGTCGCCATTTTCAACATGATCAAGATTTGGAACGACTTTTGGTTCCCGCTGGTTTTCATTCGGATGGAGAAGGCGCGCACTATCGCCCTGGGTGTTTCGCTGCTATTTGGGCAATATCGCACCGACTGGACGCGCGCCCTGAGCACCCTTTCGCTGGCGGCGATGCCCATTTTGATTCTTTATGTTTTCCTTTCGCGGGAATTCATCAAGGGCCTGACCGCCGGCGCGGTGAAAGGGTAAAGCGGGGCCGCGCGTTTTCCCCGTTTGTGCCGCTTGTGGCAAGCCGCGGGCCAACGACTGCTTTTGCGATGCATCGCTGTTGAGGAAAAATGAGCCTTCTGGACGAAATTCTCTCCCAGCCGGAAGTTCTGGAAAACACGCTAAAGGCCCAGCGGCCGCGCGCCGAAGAGATTGCCGCCGCGGTGCGCTCGGCTTCCCCCCGCTATGTTTTCCTCGCGGCGCGCGGCACTTCCGACAACGCCGGGCGCTATGCTAATTATCTGTTGGGCGCGCACAATCGCCTGCCTGTTGCCCTGGCCGCGCCTTCGCTGTTCACGCTCTATCGCCAGCCGCCGCGCCTCGAGGGGGCGCTTGTTGTCGGTATTTCGCAGTCGGGCGAATCGCCCGATATCGTGAGGGTGCTGGAAGAAGCCCGCGCGCAGGGGTGCTCCACGCTGGCAGTTACCAACGCCCCGCAATCGCCCCTTGCCCGGGCTGCCGACTGGGTATTTCCCATTATGGCGGGGGAGGAAAAAGCCGTCGCTGCCACGAAAACCTACACGGCGGAATTACTGGCGCTTGCCATGCTTTCCGCGGCTTTGGAAGACAACCCCGCCCGCTGGAACGACCTTGCTCGCGTGCCGGCATGGGCGGCCCGCGCCCTCGATGACCACCAGTCCATCGTCGGGCGCGCCGAGCGCTACCGCTATATGGAACGCTGCGTGGTGCTGGGGCGCGGCTACAACTATGCGACTGCCTTCGAATGGGCGCTGAAACTCAAGGAACTCACCTACATTACGGCGGAGCCCCTTTCCTCCGCCGATTTCCGTCATGGCCCCATTGCATTGGTAGAGCCCGGCTTCCCCGTGGCGATTATTGCCCCCTCGGGCAAGGTTTACTCCGAAATCGAATCCCTGCTGCATCGCTTGAGCGAAGCCGGGGCGGAGCGCATCGTGATTTCCGACAGTCCCGAAGCGCTGGCCCTGGCGCAAACGCCCCTGTCGCTGCCGTCTGGCATTCCCGAATGGCTTTCACCGCTCGTGAGCATCCTCCCGGCGCAGGTTTTTGCCTATGGGTTGACGCGTGCCAAAGGGTTCGACACTGAG
>JALVOR010000001.1:3655-7971 GCA_027026295.1 Anaerolineales bacterium
AGCGCCCGCGCGGGCTGAAAAAGGTGACCAAAACCCGCTGAGCGTTGGCGTCTGCATTCGACGCGGCGCGCTGCTTTTGGGCGGAAACCGTGGGGCTGCGCGACGCCAGCGCTCGCGGGAGCGATGGTCTCGCAAATGGAGCACAGGGGGAACTCGTTGGCATCTTCAAGTGATTTCTGAAAGTGGATGCATTCCAGGTTTTGTGTTGTGCAATTTGCTGCTACAATTAATACAGGTTTCCGAAAGTTGCACGTTGCAAGGTGAGAGAGCGGTATCTTGAGCGGCCTTTCGTCCATCCGCTGAGTATCTCGTACCCCCGCGGCGAGGTTCTTCAGAAAATGCCGCAAGCCTCGTTCCCTGCTGGCTCTGAGGGCTTTGCCGGGGGGTGTTTTCCTGTTTTTGTGATGGTGCTGCTTTGCAGCGGTTCTGGCCGTTGCTTTTTGTGTCAGGCAAGCAGACAGGAAATCTCTTCCTTGCGCTGAGAACCGTTGCCGGTTGTTTTGTGCTTCTGTTGTGGTTTGTTTCCCTGTGGGCTGTGTGGTGAACGGTAGCAGCCCTCTCTTGCCAATCAAATGGTCATCCTGAACCCTGTTTCGGAGGAGTTTCCCCTCCTGCTGACCAAAATCCAGGTGCCGCGCCGGTTCTCTGGCGTGTTGCGCCGTGTTCGGTTGGTGGAGAAACTTCATCAGAATATCCATCGGCGTTTGACTTTTGTCACGGCGCCGGCGGGATTTGGAAAAACCACCCTGTTGGTCGACTTTGCTTCTGAGGCGCCAGCAAAGGTGGTCTGGTATCACATTACAGCGGAAGACAGGGACCTGCAGCGGTTTGTGCGTTATCTGTCGGCGGCCTTTTCAAAAGTGTTTCCCGAACTTCGGGCGGGGTTGGAAGATATTCTGGAAGGTGCGTTTCCGGCGCAGACCCCGGTTGCGTTGGCGGGCTGGTTGAATAACTTGCTGACAGAGTATGTTGACGATTTTACCTTGCTGATGCTGGATGACTATCACCTGGTGGGGGAACATCAGGAAATAGTGGATTTCGTGGAAGCATGGTTGGAGCATTTGCCGGACCAGATTCGTGTGTTGATTGCTTCCCGAAGCGTGTATGGTATTCCTACAACCCGGCTTTACTTGCGGAACGAATTGGGGCTTGTCGGACCCGAGGATCTTCGGTTTACGGTTGAGGAGTTACGCGCCTTGGCAAAGTTGGCCTATGGGGTGGACCTGCCGCTGGATTACGCCACCGATTTGGCTTCCCGCACCGATGGGTGGATTATTGCCATGTTGTTGGCGATCCGCCTTCGTACGGAAGGCAGCCTTCCGCTTATCCGCGGTGAGCAGGAAGAGTTGTATGCTTTTTTGGCCGAGGAAGTGCTTAGGCAACTGCCGCCCCACCTGGTGGATTTTTTGCTAAAAACGAGCATTTTTGACGAGTTCAGTGCACCTTTGTGTGAGGAGGTATTGCAGGAACCCGCCGCGGAGGCATATTTGCTTGAGATTGAGAACCGCAATCTGTTTGTGACTCGGGTGGATATGTTGGAAGGCGCGGTCTATCGTTATCATCAGTTGTTTGGAGATTTTCTGAAAAGCCGTTTGCAAGGGGAAGATGCAAAGAGTTTACAGGCGTTGCATGAGCGCGCTGCGCACTGGTTTTGGGAGCATGGTGATGTGGAGCGCGCTATCGACCACCAGTTAGCGGCAGGAAATCGGGAAGAGGCCGCTCGCTGGATGGAATGGGCGGCTCAGGAGATATTTGTCGAGGGGCAGGTCGAGTTGTTTGCAAAATGGTTGGCTGCCTTACAATCGCCAACCGATATTCGGTCATTGGCACCTACGCTGCTGCTTTATCACGCCAAGGCGCTGAGCAATCAGCAGCGTTTTGTTGAAAGCGATGCGTTGCTTTTGCTCGCACATCCTGCCTTGGAGGAGCGTTCTGATCCTCTATTACTGGCTCACCTTTTTGAAACGCAGGGCTTCAATGCTTATATGCGGAAGGATTATGAGCGGGCAGCCCGGTTGGCACAATTGGCCGAAAATTATCTGGAGCAGCTTCCTGATAATAATCTAGAAAAACGCCTTCGGCAGTTGCAAGTCAGGCGGGTGGAAGCGTTGGCTGTTTACCACCTGGGTGACAGGGAAGCAGGCGTTGCTCGGTTGGAAAATGTGGCTCAGAACCTGCGTGTGTTGGTAGAAGAATCTCAGGGAGGGAAAAGTGCGGCCTACAATCTGGCGACAGTGTTGCAGGATCTGGGCGTCGTGTATTTTCAGGAAGAGCGTCTGAGTGATGCTTTGCGCTCTTTTGTGGAAGTGGAGAAACTCTGGCGCCAGCGTCAGTTGAATCCGGCAGAGCTTCCTTCTGTCCTGAACAATCTGGCGTTTCTCTATCATCGCAGCGGTCGTCTGGAAACGGCGCTTCAGACCTATCTGGAAGCAGCGGAGATCGCTCGAAAACAAGGGGCATCTAACCTTGCGGCTATTCTTTCCGGCATTGGAGAGATCTATTACGAGGGAGAACTTTGGGAAGAAGCCCAAAAAGCATTTCAGGAAGCCCTGAGCGTCGCTGAGCAGGGTCAAATGCCGGCTTTTTTGGCGGCAGCACACCGTGGAATGGCCAAATTGTGGGCGGCGAGGGGGAAGTTTTCTGCGGCCTTTGAGCACCTACGGCAAGCAGCCGTCCTTATGGGACGTTCGCAGGACAGCACCTGGTATGCCTTGTGGAAAGGCAGGTTGTTCTGGCTTTTGGGTGATAACGAATCTGCTCTGGCTGTCTTATTGCCGATAGTGGAACGAAAAGAGGAGATTTCCTTGGAAGAGCGGGCGAGGCTCTTGTTGCTGGTTGCCGCGTTGCTTGCATGGAAGGGGGAGAGTTCCCGCGCAGGCCTCTTTTTCAAAGAGGCGTTGGAGAGCATTTCCAGGTTGGGGTATATCCATTTTCTGAGGGTTGAAGCGCGTCGGTTGAAGGCGTTTTTGGAGCAAATGGCTGCGAGTATGTCTCACCCTGTGCTGGATGAAATGATTCGGCTTGGGCAATTGCCATTGCCACTGTCGGAAAAAACGAGGAAAGAAAAAGAATGGCCGGTATTGGTGGTTCATGGTTTTGGGGCGGGGAAAGTGTGGCGTGGTGAAGCGTATATTGCGCGAACGGCTTGGCGTGCTGTTGGGGCTAGGGCGCTTTTTTTCTATATTTTGGATCGCGGATCAGTCCGCAAGGAAGAGATTGCGTTGGCGTTTTGGCCGGATTTTTCCCTTGCGCAGGTAAACAGCAATCTTCACGCCACTTTATGGCGTGTTCGGCGTGCTTTGGGAAACAAACTTTTTGTCCAGGTACGAGAGGGGCTCTATCAGTTGCATCCGGATTTGCAGATTCGTTATGACGTCTCGAAATTTGAGGCGTTGTTACGGCAGGCTGATCAATCGGATAGCCCGTCATTGCAGCGTCAGTTGTTGGGCGAGGCCGTGGCGTTGTATCAGGGGGATTTCCTGGAAGACCTCGATTTCCCTTGGGTGAATGAGCGTCGTTATGAGTTGCAGCGACTGCATCGGGAAGCCCTGAACTGGTTGATCAGGGACGCGATGCAGCGGAATGATTACGAGGACGCTTTGAGGTGGCTGAAGCCGGCGCTCAAGGTGGACCCGTATAATGACCAATGGCATCTTTACCGTCTTCGGGCGTTGGTAGCGTTGGGAACACCCTCGGCAGCCCGGGCTTATTATCGGGAATATCGACTTCGCTTGAAACAGGAATTGGGAATAGAGCCTGATGAAGCGTTGGAGCGGTTCATTCAGGAGTTGTAGCATTTTTGCGAATTTCCGACTCTTCTAAGAAATGTTCATAAGATTGTTCAGAGGTGGGGGGGTAAGATTGAGCATCAAAATATCCGTTGTGATACCACCTTATATAGGAGAGTCCCCATGTTGAGTAATCTTGTGAATCAGACGATGGTTGTCTTGGCCGATCCTCGCCGCCGGGCAGTGTTGCGGGTTGTTTTAATCGCCCTGGCGTTGCTGGCCAGCTGGTTTTTCCCTCACCATCACGCATTGGCAGAGGGTATATTGATTCCTGGCGGACAGGGCGCGTAAGCCGGGCTGATGAGGAGGCCCCTCATGCACAAATTGGTGCTTAATGCAATCGTGACGCGCGCATTGATGGATGAACGCTTCCGCCAGGCGTTGCTCTCTGGGCAGACGAGTGAAGTGCTTAGGGAATTCCCTTTGGGTGAAGAGGGGCGCTTGGTGTTGGAGAACGCTCGGGCTGCGACTTTGGATGGCTTTGTGATGCAGGTGCATGCGTTGATGCATCAAGACGTCCCTGTATCT
>JALVOR010000002.1 GCA_027026295.1 Anaerolineales bacterium
GTGGAGGGCGGTTTCGGGGTGGCGGGTTTGCCAGAGCGCGGCTGCGGTTACCAGCAAGGCAGGTTGCTGGGGCTGTTCGGGCAAGGCGCTGCGGGCTTCTTCAACGCGGCGGGCGCGGTACAAGGCAAGGACGTGGCGGGCGGTGATGTCGGGGCGTTCGGGCAGGGCGGCGGCGGCCTGTTCCCATGCTGCCAGGGCGGTAGCGATGTCGCCGCTGTGGGTGGCGAGGCGCGCTTGTGAGGCGGCGATTTGCCCGGTGAGGCGACGGGTTTCTTCCCATGCCTGGGAAAGCGCCTGGTGGGCGTCGGTGAACTGCCCGGCGGCGAGGTGGCGGGCCGCGCGTTGCCAGGCAGCATAGGGCGGTGCGGCGTGGCTTTGGGGCAAGTGGGCAGCCGTCAGCGGGGCAATGTCAGGGCGGCTGCCATGCAAATGCCAGAGGGCTTCGGCCTGTTTTTCGGGGGGCAAATCGTGCAGGAATTCAGCAGCGCGCACGGCGTGGATCTCGGGCGGCAGCGGCTGGCAGAGCAGAGCGTGCAGCGCAGCGGGAATGCCCTGCGGCGCGTCGCCAAGGGCTTTCAGCAACCCCTTAGCGTCGTCGGTTTCTGCCAGTGCACAGGCCAAAGCGGTGTGCCACGCGGCAAGGTCACTGCCTTCGGCAGTCAGGAAAGCAGGCAGATCTTGCCAGTGACCGCTTTCCTGACGGTGCTGCAACAGGGCTTGTGCCAGCACGGCGGCATCGGCGAGGCTTGTTGGTGGCAGAGGCAAGCCCTCGGCAGGCGGCTGCGCTGTGGCCGCGGCCAGTTTTGCCAGCGCTGCAGGCTGCCAGGCGGCGGGAGTGTTGCTGAAGGTTTCCAGGGCGGTTTGCCCCAGATCGCCGTGCAGGGCTTCCCAGATGAGGGCGTCGTGCATCAGCGCGGCGACTACCCAGGGGAAGGCGTCGGACGGCAAAGTTTGTTGGAGGGAGACAAGGAAAGGGGGCATGTTTTAGTCGGATAGTCGGGTAGTCGGGTAGTCGGATAGTCAGATAGTCAGATAGTCAGGTGGTCGGGCGGTTAGAAGACGAGGATGTATTGGTAAGCAAAGTACATGATGCTCAGACCGAGGACGATGAGGAAAATGGCTGCGCCGGCGGTGGTTTGCACCAGTCTGGTGAGGGCGGTGACCAGCGCTGAGGCGTTGCCAACCAGGCCGGAAGCATCTTCGACAATGCCTTTTTGGGCGAGGCGGGCAGTGTGGGCTGCCACGCGCTGGATGTCGCGGCTCATCGCGCGGCTGACCAGCACGAACACGCCGAGGGCGAAGGTGCCCATGCCCAGCAGGAAGACCAGTACGCCAATCCACATACGCAATTGTTCGGGGGTAAGGGTTTGCATAGGGCGCTCCTTGAACTGAAGGTTGATGTGTTGGTGGAGAGGGTGCAAGAGATGTGCCAGATGGGAGGTGGAAGGTTGATTGGTTGCCTGGCAATTGGTGCTTGGCTGGTTGGGGGAAAGAGGCAAAGTGGCGGTGAAATGGAAGCGGGTGAGATATAATTTCAGCATCGGGAATTCGGCAAGCAAAATGCTATGGGAGGGCGCGTGGGCCGTTTTACTTCGGAAGACATCCGTAACCGCAATCTGGACGCGGACAAAATTGTGCAGAGCACCGCGCTATTGTGTCGCCGCATCCGCGAGCGTTTCCCGGAGCGCGGCATCAATCGGGTGTGTGCCGATCTGCAGAAAGCAGCCGAGGAAACCAAAGCGCGCGCCGCGTGGATTGCGCGCCCCCATTGGGCGATTCGCTTTGCCATTGTGCTGGTGGTAGGTCTGCTTTTGGTGCTTACGGCGCGCCTGCTTTTGGTCATTCACCTTGATGTGCGGCAGATCCAGAATTTGAATTTGGTGGATTTCCTGCAGACGTTGGAAGCGGCCATCAACGACATCATTTTGATTGGCGCTGCCCTTTTCTTTTTCTTCACGGTGGAAAACCGCCTCAAGCGCCGCCGGGCTTTGCAAACCCTCCACGAATTGCGCTCGTTGGCGCACGTCATTGACATGCACCAGTTGACCAAAGAGCCCTACCGCGCGCTGAAGCGCGGCAAATCGACGGCGTCTTCGCCGGTGGAAGACATGACGCTCTTCGAACTTTCCCGCTATCTCGATTATTGCAGCGAGATGCTTTCCCTGATTGGGAAAATTTCTGCGTTGTATTTGCAGGAATTCGACGACCCGGTGGCGTTGGGCGCGGTGAATGAAATTGAGGGGTTGACGACCAACCTTTCCCGCAAAATCTGGCAGAAAATCATGATTGTGCATTCCCTTGAGGAAGCAGAGAAAGGGAATAACTGAAGGGGAGGCGTTGAAGACGCGGTATAATTGAACGCCGTGGGCATGTGGCGGAATTGGCAGACGCGTCAGACTTAGGATCTGGTGCCGCAAGGCGTGTGGGTTCGAGTCCCACCATGCCCATTGCCGGTGGCTGCGCGGGCCACCGGTGTTATAATTGTGGTGTTTGTTATGGAATCCTATTGTGAGGTAGAGCCTTGAAAGTTACAACCGAACTCCGTGATGATCATCAAGTAAATTTGACGCTGGAACTGGATGCCCAGGAACTGGAGCGGGCGAAACGCCGTGTAGCGCGGGAGTATGCCCGCCGTGTCAAGATTCCTGGATTTCGCCCCGGGAAAGCCCCCTACGAAGTCGTGGCGCGCAAAGTCGGGGAAGCGACCATTCAGCAGGAAGCCATCGAAGCGTTGCTGGACGAGTATTATCCCAAGGCGCTGGAAGAGGCTGACATCAAGCCCTACGACGCGGGTGCGCTGGAAGAGGTGGTTTCGACCGACCCGCCGGTGTTCAAACTGGTGGTGCCGTTGGCGATTGACGTGGATCTCGGCGATTACCGCTCGGTGCGGCTTCCCTATGAGCCGCCGGAAGTGGACGACGAGGAAGTTGATCAGGTACTGGATTCCTACCGCCAGATGTTTGCTACTCTGGAGCCTGTTGACCGCCCGGCTGAGGTAGGCGATGTGGTTTACGTCAATGTGGAAGCCTACGAAGAGGGCAAGGAAGACGGCGAGCCGCTTTTTGCCGACCAGAACCACCCCCTCTTGATTGAAAAAGAGCCTCGCGAGGGCGAATGGCCTTACCCCGGCTTCCCCGAAGCCTTCGAGGGTGCGCAAGTGGGTGATACCAAGACCCTGGTTTACACCTACCCCCAAGACGCCGACGACGAAGACCTGCGCGGCAAAACCGTGGTTTTCAAGGCAGAAGTCACCGAAATCAAGGCACGCTCGGTGCCCGAACTGGACGATGAATTTGTCAAGAACCTGGGTGATGAAATCGAGAGTGCTGAACAGTTGCGCGAGATGGTGCGCGCGGACCTGCAACAGCGCAAGCAGGCAGCCTACGATGCTGAATATCTGGAAAAGATGCTCGATGAGATCATCGCTCAGGCGACCCTCAAATATCCGCCGCAGGTGGTGGATGACGAGGTGAACGTCCGCATGGACGAATACAAGGAGGAAGCCGAGCGGCGCGGCCAGACCTGGAAAGAATATCTGAAAGCCCGCGGCGTGGACGAGGAAACCCTTGCAGCGGAAGTCCGCGAAGAAGTCGAACCGCAGGTGCGCCGTCGCCTGGTGCTTTCCGCCATTGCCGATGAGGAAGAACTGGAAATTGACGAAAACGAGGTGATGGAAACCGCTCGCCAGAATCTGGTTCAGATGCTGGCGTATGTTGACCGCAAGGAAGCCCGCCGCCTGGCGCGCGACCAGCGGTTTGTGCAGGAAATTATTATTTCCACTGCCAGGGATGCCTTGATAGAAAAAGCCATGGATTTCGTGATTGCGTTGGGCAAAGGCGAAGTGGAAGAAGAGGAAACTGAAACCGAAGAGGCAGCGGAGGCTGAAAGCACAGAGGCTGAGCCAGAAGTAGCCGGGGCTGAAGCCGAGCCTGAGGCTGCTACCGACGAGGACGAGGAAGTGGACGCCGAGGCATAGGCACTCAGCCGCGCAATCAAGGAGGTGCACCATGCACGACCCCATGGCCGTGATTCCCATGGTGATCGAAAGTTCGGGGCGCGGGGAACGGGCTTACGACATCTATTCCCTGCTGTTGAAAGAGCGCATTGTGTTTGTGGGCACACCCATCAACGACCAGGTCGCCAACCTGATCGTGGCGCAGTTGCTGTACCTCAATCGCGAAGACCCCGAAGCGCCCATCCAGATGTACATCAACTCGCCCGGCGGGCAAATTTACGCCGGTTTGGCGATTTACGACACCATGCAGATGATTACCAACCCCATCAGCACCGTGGCCGTGGGCTTGACGGCTTCCTTTGGCACGGTGTTGCTCACTGCAGGCACCAAAGGCCAGCGTTACGCCTTGCCCCACGCCACCATTCACATGCACCAGCCGCTGGGAGGCGCGCAGGGGCAGGCTTCCGACATTGAAATTCAGGCCAAGGAAATCCTGCGCCTGCGGGAGCGCCTGAACGAGATTCTGGCGCACCACACCGGCCAGCCGCTGGAAGCCATCGAACGCGACACCGAGCGCGATTACTACATGAGCGCGCAGGAGGCGGCAGACTACGGCCTGGTGGACAAGGTGCTCGAACCGCCCCCCAAGGCGGAACTCTAACCGCAAACACCCACCGCGTCGGGCGATGCCCCGGCGCGGTGTCTTTTAGGAGCAACACAGGATGATACGCGCTTTGCTTTTGGATATGGACGGCGTGCTGTGGCGCGGCGCGCAGCCCTTGGGTGATCTCCCCGCCCTCTTTGAGCAAATTGCCGCCTTGAATTTGCAGGTGGTGTTCATCACCAACAACGCCACCCGCTCGGTAGCGCAGTATGTGGAACGGCTGCATGGGCTGGGCGTGCCGGTGCAGCCTGAGCAGGTGCTCAACTCGGCCTTGGCGGCTGCTCAGGCCTTGCGGGAAGCCTTCCCTGGCGGCGCACGCGTGCACGTGCTCGGCGAAGGCGGCTTGCGCGCCACCCTCGCCGAAGCGGGATTTCGTATAGCCAATTCAGGGTTGGACGAAAAGGAAGGCGACAATAGCAGCAGAGCACCCGTCCGCCCCGACGCCGTGGTGGTGGCGTTAGACCGCGAATGCACCTACCGCAAACTGCGGGAAGCCACCCTGCACATCCGCAACGGCGCGCTGTTCATCGGTACCAACCCCGACCGGACGTTCCCCACGCCCGAAGGGCTGGTGCCGGGGGCGGGGGCCATTATTGCCGCCCTGGAAGCTGCCACCGACCAGCCCGCCCGCATTGTGGGCAAACCCCAGCCGCTGCTCTTCCGTATGGCGCTGGAACGCTTGGGCATTGCCCCCGACGAAGCCCTGGTGGTGGGTGACCGTCTGGAAACCGACATCGCCGGTGGGCAGGCCGCTGGCTGCCGCACCGCATTGGTGCTTTCGGGCGTGACTACGCAGGAGCAGGCCATGGTGTGGGAACCCGCCCCCGGCCTGATAGCCCCTGACCTTACTGCCGTGGTCGCTTTCCTCGCCCGCGAGCGCGCCTGGCAGGGGAAGCGCGTCGTTGCACCATGAGCAAACCGCTGATTTACGACCTCACTTTGGAAGACCTGACCGCATGGGCGAAATCCCGCGGGCAGCCTGCCTATCGCGCCCGTCAGGTTTGGGAAGGGCTTTACCGCCGCTTTTGGGAGAAACCAGAAGCCTTTACGCCGCTACCCAAAGCCCTGCGGCAGGCACTGGCCGAAGATTTTGCCTTTCAGCCCTTTGAACCTGCCGCGACGCTGGTTTCCACCGATGGCGAAACCCACAAGACCCTTTTCCGCCTGCCCGATGGCGCGCAAATCGAGACCGTGCGGATGCGTTACCTCCGCCGCCGCACGTTGTGCATTTCTACCCAGGCGGGCTGTGCGATGGGCTGCACCTTTTGCGCCACCGGGCAGATGGGCCTGACCCGCAACCTCACCGCGGGAGAGATCGTCGCGCAGGTGCTCTATTACGCCCGTTGGCTGAGGCAGAGGGGCGAGCGCGTGACCAACATCGTTTTCATGGGCATGGGCGAGCCGTTCCACAACTACGACGCCACCATGCGGGCGGTTGACATCCTCAACGACGCGGCAGGTTTCAACCTCGGCGCCCGCCGAATGACGATTTCCACCGTGGGGCTGGTGCCGCAAATTCGCCGCTTTACGCAGGAACGGCGGCAGGTCAATCTGGCGGTTTCCCTGCACGCTGCCGACGACGAACTGCGCAACACGCTCATCCCGGTCAACCGCAAATACCCCGTGGCTGAACTGCTGCAGGCTGTGCGGGAATACACTGAAGCCACGCGCCGCCGCGTGACCTTCGAATGGGCGCTGATTCGCGACGTCAACGATACCCCTGAACAGGCGCGCCTGCTGGCTTCCCGCGTGCAAGGCATGTTGGCGCATGTCAACCTGATTCCCCTCAACCCTACGGCAGGCTTTGGCGGGAAAGCCAGTTCCCGCCGCCGGGCGCAGGCGTTTTGTCGCATTCTGGAAGACGGCGGCATTCCCTGCACGGTGCGCTTGCGCCGCGGCATTGACATTCAGGCGGGGTGTGGCCAATTGGCTTCCCGCACGGGCGAGGAATTAAATTTTGTGCTAAAATCTTCGTAGGAATTTTTCACCCAGGCGTTTCTTCAAGGAGGCGGTCATGCAGAAGCCGATTGTTCGCTTGGTGTATCCCCCCGATTTGCTTCGGGCGCCTGTACTCAATCAACTGATTCAGCGTTTTGATTTGACGGTGAACATTTTGCGGGCGCAAGTGGGGGCTGACGCGGGCTGGATCGAACTCCAGATCCAGGGTTCTGACGAAGAGGTGGAAAAAGCCCTGAATTGGCTGCGGGAAAAAGGTGTTTACGTGCAGTTTATGGAACAGCCTTCGGCATGATGGCCGAAGGCTGTTTTCTTTGCTTGCGTGATCTTGGCAAACTTGGCGCGTGGCCTATTTTCTTACGGCTGTGAACGGTGACGTTTGCGCTTGAATAGCGACTCGATGAGGGGGAGAGGCGGTGGTGTGCATGTCGCAAGGTCGTTGAGCACGGCGTGGGCGAGCGCCCCTGCTAACACAATCAGGTTGATGAAGAAAAGATAGAGCATCAACGCCATCACCGCGGCGATGGAGCCGTAAAGCAGATTGAGGCGCGGCAGGCTGAGGGCGAGGTAACGCGCAAAGCCGCTGTTGGTGGCACCCCATGCCAGCGCGGTAAGCCCTGCTGCCAGCAAAGTTGCCCATGGTTTGCTTTGGCGTTTGGGAAAAATGCGAAAGAGCAGATAAAACGCCGCGGTCCCGGCAACATAGATCACCAGATGCTCGATGGTGACATGCAGCGCAGCGGTGTTCCCTGGATGGGGAAGCAATGCCAGAATGCGGCTGGCAAGGGAAAGTATTGCCAACAAAAGTAGCAGGCTGACCATCAGCAAACCCAATAGCACCATACTCCACGCCCGCAGCAGCAGGCCGTTGCGAGTGTGCTTGCCGTCGTGAATGACTACAATGGCCGCCAGCAGTCCCCGCAGGAAGCCCGAAGCCGCCCAGAGCAGGGTAAATGCTGCAACGTAATTGGTGACGCTGTGCAAGGCAATGACTTCCTGAATGAGACGGGTGATGATGTCGTTACCCTGGGGCAGGAAGCCGATCAGCATGGCGGTCAGACGGCGCTGGTAGGTGGTGTCGCGCAGCAGCGATCCCAACCCGCTGGTGAGCAGCAACAGGGTGGGGAAAATGGAAAACATGGCGTAATAGGTGAGCGCCGCTGCCCGCAACGCCACTTCGTAGCGAATCCACCGGTGGTAGAAACATCGAATGAAACGTAGCATGAGGGAATTTTACCCCAACGCAGGGGTTTGTGGCCAATGGGTGCAAGCAAAATGTGTAGAAATGATTGTCCTGCTATGGTGTGAGGGCAAAGGCGCAAAACCACAGAAAACACCGAAACACCCCCGAAAACACAGAAACAAAGCAATTCGTGAAGCGCTACTTTG
>JALVOR010000003.1 GCA_027026295.1 Anaerolineales bacterium
CCCCCACACTAACCCCCACCCCATGACCACACCGTCTTCTGCCGGACGCAATCGGGCGGTGCGCCGCGCCCTGTGGGTTGTACTCTTCCTCAATCTCACGGTGACCGCCCTTAAAATCACCCTTGGCCTGCTCACCGGCGCGCTTTCCGTGGTAGCCGACGGCACCCATTCCCTCGTGGACGCCTCCTCCAACCTCATCGGCCTTGCCATGCTGCGCTTTGCCGACCGCAGCGCCGACGAACAACATCCTTACGGATACCAACGCTTCGAGACGTTGGGGGCGCTTTTCATCGGCGTGTTGATGGTGCTGGCAGCCTTCGAAATCGCCGCGCAGGCCATTGAACACTGGAAAGCAGGCAGTGCCACGGTCGAGCCGGTAGCGCTCTACGTGATGGTGTTCGCCTTCATGGTCAACCTGGGCGTGGTGTGGTGGGAAACCAGCCAGGGCAAACGCTGGCATTCCGAACTGCTGCTCGCCGATTCAGCCCATACCAAAAGCGACCTTTGGGTCACGGGCACGGTGGTAGCCTCACTGGTAGGCGTGCGGCTGGGGCTGCGCTGGCTCGACACCGTGGTGGCGCTGCTCATCGCCGTGCTCATCGTGCGCACCGCGTGGGAAATCCTCGCCGAAGCCGCTCAATACCTCACCGACGCTTCCATCATTGACCCCCACACCATCGAACAGGTCGCCACAGGTGTACCTGGCGTACTGGATGCCCACCACATCCGCTCGCGCGGCAAACCCTCGGCAGCCTTCGTGGATTTGCACATCCATGTGCCGCCCGGCATGGGCACCGAGCAAGCCCACGCCCTCGCCGATGAAGTGGAAAAGCGCATTCAGGAAGAAGTAGCCGGCGTGGTGGAAGCCATGGTGCACGTCGAGCCTGCCAGCAACCGGCAGGTGCTTTCGGCGTGGGACGACCTGACGACACACCTGCGGCGGCTGGCAGACGGCATGGGGCTGGGCGTGCATGAAATTTACATCCTCGCGCTGCCGCAGGGGGGCTACAGTACCGAAATGCACCTGGAATTTCCCGGCAACCCCAGCCTGGGCGAAGCCCACGCCCTCGCACAGCGTTTCATTGCACGGGCGCAGGCCGAAATTCCCACCCTCGCCGATGTAACCGTACACATGGAACCCCTGGCAGCAAAAGTGCTCACCACGGAAGACTCTGCCGATGCCGAACTCGTTGCCAGGGTACGCGCCTTCGCGGAAAAGCAATGCCCCACCGGGCAAATCCTGGCCGTTGACCTGCGCCGCAGCAACCCCCACACCACCGCCGCCGTACGCTGCGCTTTGCCCGCCGACATTTCGTTGGAAGAAGCCCACGCCTACGCCGACGCCCTGCAACACGCCCTGCTCGTTGCCTTCCCAACGCTTTCCCGCGCCATCGTGCAGGTCATTCCCGACCAACCGACTATCTGACGACCAGACTATCCGACTGTCAAGGAGCCTCCCATGCCCAACGCGACTGGCATCGTTTTAGCCGCCGGTAAAGGCACCCGCATGAAATCCCAAACCCCCAAGGTGCTGCACCCGCTGCTGGGGCAGCCCATGCTTTCCTACGCGTTGGAAGCCACGCGCACCGCCACGGGCGCGCACCCGGTGGTGGTCGTGGGGCACGCTGCCGAAGCCGTGCAGGCCGCCTTTGCCGACCAGGCCGACTTCGCCCTGCAAGACCCGCCCCTGGGCACCGGCCACGCCGTGCAGGCCGCTCGCCCCGCCGTGCCCGAAAGTACGCGCTGGGTGCTGGTTTCCAACGGCGATATGCCTTTGCTGACCGCCGACACCCTGCGCCGCCTGCTGCAAGCCCAGCAAGCCCACGACGGCCCTATCACCATGCTCACTGTGGAAGTGGACGACCCGCGCGGCTTCGGGCGCATTATGCGCTTCCCCGACGGGCGGGTGCAGGCCATTGTGGAAGAAGCGGACGCCACCGAAGCGCAAAAGCGCATCCGCGAGTTGAATGTCGGCGCTTACTGCTTCGACGCCGCGTGGCTGTGGGCTTCCCTGCCCAAACTGCCGCTTTCCCCCAAGGGCGAATACTACCTCACCGACCTGGTGGGGCTGGCGGTGAGCGAAGGGCGCAGTGTGCAGGCGCTGCGGCTGGAAGACCCCACCGAAGCCATCGGCGTGAACACCCGCGTGCACCTTGCCGAGGCTGCCGCCGCGCTGCAGCAGCGCATCAACCGCCGTTTGATGGAAAGCGGCGTCACGCTGATCGACCCCGCCCGCACCTACATCGAGCCGACCGTGCGCATTGGGCGCGACACCGTGGTGTGGCCAAATTGCTACCTGCGCGGCGCCACCGAAATCGGCGAAGATTGCGAAATCGGCCCCAACACCACCATCGTGGATGCCCGCATCGGCAACCGCTGCCAGATTACCGCTTCGGTGCTGGAACGCGCCGTGGTGGAAGACGACGTGGACATCGGCCCCTTCGGGCACCTGCGCAAGGGCGCACATCTGGCGCAGGGCGTGCACATGGGCAACTTCGGCGAGGTCAAGAATTCCTACCTCGGCCCCGGCACCAAAATGGGGCACTTCTCTTACATCGGCGATGCCACCATCGAAGGCGATGTCAACATCG
>JALVOR010000004.1 GCA_027026295.1 Anaerolineales bacterium
GATCCACCGCGGCGAGACAGGCAGCGGTGTCGGGCACGGTCATGGCTGAGGAGAAGAGGAAGGGGCGGCCGCGCTGGCGCAGCCATTCCACGATTTTGGCGTTGCCGGCGACCACGCCACCCACCACGCCAAAGGCTTTGGAAAGCGTGCCAATCTCGATGTCCACTTTGCCGTGCAGGTTGAAGTGGTCGACAATGCCGCGTCCGCCGCGCCCCATCACGCCTTCGCCGTGGGCATCGTCCACCATCAGAATAGCGTCGTAGTTTTTGGTGACTTCGTAGATTTCGTCCAAGGGGGCGATGTCGCCGTCCATGCTGAACACGCCGTCAGTGACGACCAGGGCGCGTTTGAATTCGTGGCGGTGTTCCTTGAGTTTGGCTTCCAGGTCGGCGGGGTTACAGTGCTCGTAGCGGATGATTTGGGCACGCGAGAGGCGGCTGCCGTCGATGATGCTGGCGTGGTTGAGTTCGTCGGAGAAGATGGCGTCGCCGCGTCCCACTAACGCCGGGATGGTGCCCAGGTTGGCATTGAAGCCGGACTGGAAGGTGATGGCGGCTTCCACGCCTTTGAAGGCGGCGAGGCGCTTTTCCAATGCCACGTGCAGGCTCATGGTGCCCGCAATGGTGCGCACCGCGCCGGGGCCAACGCCGTACTTTTCAATGGCTTCCTTTGCGGCTTGCACCAGTCGGGGGTGGTTGGCAAGGCCGAGGTAGTTGTTGGAGCAAAAGTTGAGGGCTTTCTTGCCGTCCACCACCAGCCATGCCCCCTGGGGGGATTCTAAAGTGCGGATGTGGTTGTAAAGCCCGCTTTCGCGGAGGTTTTGGAGTTCGTCTTCAATCCATTGCAATTTTGGGGGAAGTTTGGTTTCCATAGGAATACCCTCGTGTAGGTGGAATGAATGCTGTGTTTTCAGTATAGCACAAAGGCAGGCAGAGGAAAGCGACTGTTGTCACGCGTTGAGGATGGCAGAAAAGAAATTCGTGGGCGGGGCGTGGTGAGTCACTGTGAAAGCGTTGAGTATTTGGAAAACGCGGCTGTTACAATATAGCCATGCGAGCAACAAGGCGATGGCAATGGCTTGCAGCCGGCGCGGTGGTGCTGGCGGTAGCGTGGAAGGTATTTTGGCTGTGGCGGCAGGCGTTCCCCTTCAACGCCGACGAGGCCGTGGTGGGGCTGATGGCGCGCCACATCTTGCAGGGCGAGCGTCCCACTTTTTTCTACGGGCAGGCCTACATGGGCAGCCTGGACGCCTTTCTGGTGGCGGGCGGCTTTGCGCTGTTCGGTGCGCGTGTCTGGGTCATTCGGCTGGTGCAGGTGGCGCTCTATGCGGGCACGGTGGCGCTGACCGGCTGTGTGGCGGGGCGGCTTTTCGGCTCGTGGAAGGCGGCAGCCGCGACGGCGCTGTTGATGGCGCTGCCCACGGTGAACATGACCCTTTACACCACTGTCAGCCTGGGCGGCTATGGCGAGGCGTTGCTGTTAGGCACGGCGTCGTTGTGTGTAGCGCTTTCGGCTTGGGGAAGCCAGCGCCGCGGCGCGTTCGTGTGGGGCGTGCTGGCGGGCGTTGGCCTGTGGGCGTTTGGCCTCACCCTGGTTTATGTGTTGCCGGCGGGGGCGTTTTTGCTCTGGCGCGCGGGGAAAGCGGCGCGGCGGGAAGCCGTGGCGTGGGCGGCGGTTGCAGTCCTGGGCAGCCTCGCGGGCGCGTGGCCGTGGTGGGTTTACGGGTTGCGGCACGGCTGGCACGCGCTGGTAGCCGAGTTGTTGGGCAGCGCAATTGCGGTGCAGCAGGGGGCTTACATCGTGCAGGTGGCGCGGCACGCGCTGTATTTCATGCTCTTGGGGCTGCCGGTGGCGCTGGGGTTGCGCCCGCCGTGGGATGTGCATTTGCTGGTGTGGCCGTTGGGTGTGGGCGCGGCGGCCCTCTATGTTGTCGGGGCGTGGCAATTGTGGCAGAAGCGGTGGGCATTGCCGCCCGCGACGTGGCTTCCGCTGGGTGTGGCGGCGGCGGTTACGGCAGGTTTCCTGCTGACGGCTTTCGGCAACGACCCCTCGGGGCGCTATTTTTTGCCTCTCACGCAGATGGCCTTTGTGGGGCTGGGGGGCTGGCTGGCTGCCCTCCGCTGGCGGGGGAAGCCCTTGGGCTGGGCGTTGCTTGGCTTCCTGCTGCTGTTCCATGCCCTAAGCACGGTGCAGGCCGCGGCGACCCCTTACCGCCTGACCACCCAGTTTGCCCCCGATGCCCGCGTGCGCCCCGGTTACGAAACCCAATTGATGGCGTTTTTGGAAGCCCACGGCGGCGAGCGAGGCTACACGACCTACTGGGTGGCCTATCCCCTTGCCTTTTTGTCCGCCGAACGTGTTATCCTTGTGCCGCGACTGCCTTATCATTGGGATTTGCGCTACACGCCCCGCGATGACCGTTACTCGCCTTATGATGCGGCGGTGGCGGCTGCTCCGCGGGCGGTTTACGTCACCGTGGCGCATCCCCGCTTAGAGGATTGCCTGCGCGCCGCGTTCCGGCGGCAGGGCGTGGCATGGCAGGAAGCCGTGATGGGCGATTACCGCGTGTTTTACGACCTGAGCCGCAAAGTCACGCCCGATGAGGCGTTAGAGGCTTGCGAGTGGTGAAGCATGCCCTGTATAAACACACAGGCGCAAATGGGTAAAACGCCGCCCGCATTCCGCAGCCCGTGTTTTGTGGTTTTTCCTTGAGGTAGAAAATGAGCGAACATAACCGCGATTTAGACCGCCTGGCCGGTGTGCTGACGCTGCTTTTGGTGTTTGCCATGGCCGCCCGTTTTGCGGTTTCTGCCGATACGTGGTGGCATTTGCGCGCCGGGGAATGGATCTGGCAGCACAAGGCGCTGCCGTGGGTGGACCATTTCTCGTACACGCGGGCTGGGGCACCGTGGCATTATCCGGGCGCACCGGTAGAAGTGCTGATGTACTGGCTGGTGCGACTGGGGGGCCTGGGGATGTTAGGCGTGTGGCAGGCGGTGATGGTGACGGCAACTTTCGCTCTGGTGTGGGATATGTCGCCCGGCCACCCGTTGTTGAAGGCGGCGGTGCTGCTGTTGGGGGCGGTCACGGCTTCCCCGCACTGGATTGCGCGCCCTTACCTTGTAACGCTGTTTTTTACGGCGCTGTTTTTGTGGCTGCTGGCGCGCTGGAAGGCCACCGGGGCGCGGTGGGCACTGTGGTTGCTTCCTTTGTTGATGGTGGTATGGGTGAATACCCACGGCGGGTATATCCTGGGGCTGGTGTGGTGGGGCGTGTATTTCGTCAGCGCGGTGGGACGTTGTGGCTGGGCGAAGGTCACGCGCAACCCGCAGGCGGCTCTTTGCCGCTCGGTACTGCCGCTGGCCGCGGTGGGCGTTTTCTTAGTGGTGGCGATGCTTCTCAACCCTTACGGCGCGGAAATGCTGCGTTACCCTGCTTACACCCTTCACATGGAAGCCACCAAAGTCGTCATCGCCGAATGGCAGTCGCCGGACTTCCACGAACTGGTGTTTTGGCCGTTGCTGGGGATGTTGCTGCTGCTGGTGGGCGGCGCGGCGCTTTCCACTAAACAGTGGGCGCTGGAAGAGGTGCTGCTGGCGATGGGCATGGTTTATATGGCGCTGAACTGGCGGCGCAATGTGGATGTGTTCGCCGTCGTTACCGTTCCCCTGCTTTCCCGCTACTGGCACGACATCCTTGCCGGGGCGTGGGTGCAGGTGCCGCATCCCGGGTCGAAGCCCAGCCCGTGGCACCCCCGCATCAACCTTGCCCTCGTGGCGCTGATTGCCTTTGCTGCTTTCCTGAAGGCCGGCGTCAATGCGCTGCCAAATTACACCGCTGCACAGGTCGAGAAAACTTACCCTATGGGGGCAGTGCGTTTTCTGAAGGCACACCCCTCGGAGGGGCACCTGTTCAATTACTACGATTGGGGCGGTTTCCTGACCTGGAATTTGCGCCAGTACCCGGTGTTCATCGACGGGCGGGCGGATTTGTACGGCGACGATTTCATCCAGCAATGGCTCAATGTCATGCAGGCTAGGCCGGAATGGAAGTCTGTGCTGGATTACTGGCATGTGGACCGGGTGCTGATTCCGCCAGATACGCGGTTGGGCGTCGCTCTGCAGGCAAACGATTGGCGACTGCTTTATCACGATGACCTTTGCGAACTTTACGGACGCTGAAAGGAGAGCGCATGGAAGCCGATCTGCGACGCGAGTTGATTGCCTTTTTGGGGCAGTTCGTCACCGAGCACAAGCGCCAGCGCATTGCCGAAGTGCTGCAATGGCGCACCCGTTATGTGACGTTTTTGCTGGAAGACATCTACCAGTCGCAAAATGCCAGCGCCACGCTGCGCACTGCCGACCTTTTTGGTATTCAGGATGTGTACGTGGCCGAAAACTGGAACCTCTACAAGGTCAACCCCGATGTGGCGCTGGGGGCGCACAAGTGGGTTGATTTGCACCGCTTCCGCAGCCCGGCGGGGCAGGAAGCGCCCGAGGCGCTGGACGCGTTGCACGAGATGCCACAGCACTTCCCGGCCACCGAGGCGGCGATGGCGCACCTGCGGGAACGCGGCTATGTACTGGTCGCCACCTCGCCGCATCGCGAGGCGTGGGGGCTGGAAGACGTCCCCTTAGACCGCCCCTTAGCGTTTTTGTTTGGCAACGAGCGCGAGGGGCTGAGCCCTTATGCTCTGGAACACGCCGATGCTTACCTGCGGCTGCCGATGTATGGCTTCACGGAGAGTTTCAACATTTCGGTGAGCGTGGCGATAACCCTTACGCATGTTGTGGAAGCCCTCCACCGCTCGGAAGCGCCGTGGCGGTTGACGGAGGACGAACGCGAAGCATTGCTGCTGAAGTGGTACCGCAGCATTCTGGAACGCCACGAGGCGTTAGAGCGGGCGTTTTACCGCCAGCGGGGGCTGGCCGCACCGTAAGCCGTGGGCCGCGGATGACACGGATAATAACGGATGGGTGCGGATTTTTTATAACGCAAAGGCCGCGAAGAGCGCAAAGCGCAAAGGATTTTTCGTGTTTCTCGCTGTTCTTCTGTGTTTCCCCTTGCCGGGGGCGAATAGATACGCGGAACAAACGAAAAACCCCTCGCCCGTTTGTGAGCGAGGGGTTTTGGCTGGGGGCGGAGGACTCGAACCTCCACATACGGATCCAGAGTCCGCTGTCCTGCCGATTAGACGAGCCCCCAACAGCGGGCGTAATTCTACCATGAGGCGGGGGGCGTGTCCAGTTTTGGCGCGAAAAAATTTGGGCATTGTTGTCCTCTGCCCGTTGGGTAAGGCGGGGGTGCTTTTCGCCTGTGCACGGGGCGTGCCGGTTTACTGGATGTGCACCAACGTCTTCCCCTCCGCCCAAAGGTCTTCCAGGCGGTAGTATTCCCGCAGGTCAGGGGCAAAAAGGTGGACGACGACTTCGCCAAAGTCGAGCAGCACCCAGCCTGAGCGGGCATTGCCTTCCGGGCGCCCATGGACTTTGAGCCTGCGCCCCTCATCCAGCGTAATACGGGCGAGCGCATCTAACATGCGGTCGCTGCTGCCTGAGCAAATGACGAAGTAGTCGGCAAAGGGTGCCAAGTCGCGAATGTCCAACAGGATGATGTTTTCCCCCTTGTGTTCTTGCAAAACGTCGACAATGTGGTGTGCAAAAGCGAGCGTATCCAAGGAACCTCCTTTGGCAAAGGGTGGCATGGAGCAAAGGTGGAATTACGCCACCGAAGGCGGCGCTTCGGGGTTGAGGTGGGTGGTGAAGAGTCGGGTGTATATTGCGCCTTCGGGGTGCAGGTCGCTGCGGTAAAGGTGAACTTCGCTGACACGGGCGCTGCCGAGGAAGCCCACGGTGGTTTCCTGCAGTAAACGGCTGATTTCCCGTACCTGACCGCCCGTGGCGTTGCGGGAAACTCGCCCGAGGGTGAGGTGCGGCTGGTAGGGGCGGCGCTCGCTCTGGTAGCCCAGTTTGGCGGTGGCCTGGTCGATGCCCCGCTGCAGGGCGAGGAGTTCGTGGGGGGCTTCCACCCCCACCCAAATCACCCGCGGGCGGCGCATGTCGGGGAATGCACCTAAGGTGCCGACGCTGAACTCGAAGGGGCGGTGGGTCTCTACTTCGCCGGCGAGCAAGTGGGTGAGAATGCGCAGGTTGTGTTCCGAAACGTCGCCCAGAAATTTGAGAGTAAGGTGGATGTTCTTGGGGGGAACCCAGCGAATGGGGTAAGGCTGCAATGCTTTTTGCAGGGTATGCGCGACGTGGGCAAGATGCCGCTGGACGTCTTCTGGCAGATCAATGGCGATGAAGGCGCGAATGACGCTCATGAAAAACCTCGTCGTGGGGGTTATGCCGTTGCAGCCAGCACCTTTTCGACGGCTGCCTTGAGTTCTTTGAAAGTGATGGGTTTGGTGAGGTAAAGGTCGGCGCCGGCATCCAGCCCTTCCTGAATTTCCGGCGGGGTGCTTTTGGCGGAAAGGATGATGACAGGAATGGTATGCAGATGAGGGTCGCGCCGTATGTAGCGCAGCACTTCCAGCCCTGAAATGTCGGGCATCATGACGTCCAAAATGACGATGCTGGGGCGATGACGCTGAAGGGCAAAGATCGCCGTCTGGGCGCCGTGATACAACTGGACGTAGTAGCCGTTGAGCCGCATCATTTCGGCCAACATTTCTGCGGTGTCGGTTTCGTCTTCGACAATGGCAACTTCGATCTGGGCTGGCATGAGAGGGGCTCCTGCGCTTATGCTTTGTCGTCAGGCAGTTTTACGTCGGGATGGTAGTGGAAGGGGGCCTTTTTGTTCATCAGGCTCTTGTGCAGAGCATCGACGATTTCGTCGGCTACCATTTCGATTTCGTGATGCACGATGTGGTCTAACGCTTTCAGTTCCTTGAGCAATGCCTGGAGTTCAGTCTGGTAGGCTTGCAGATTTTCTTTGTTGGGCTCGTTTTGCAGTGCCTCGCCCTGCTGATGGGCTTTTTCAAGCGCCCTCAGCGTCCGCTGGATATCTTCGAGCATTTGTTGCAGGTCAATGTCCATGGTTGAATCTCCTTGCGAGCAACCTCGAGCGAACATTACCTTCACTTACACTTTAGCATAAGATAGAAGCGAATGCAAGAGAGGCGCAGAGACACAAACGCCCTGCAGCCCTCCGCATCGCGCGAAGGGCTACAGGTGCAGGCTGAAAAGGGTTATTTTTTGGGGGAGGCAGGCGATGGTTCGGCGGCTGCTTCGGTAGAATCGGCAACTTCGAAGACCTTGAGCAGGCGCCGGACGATGCTGTAGGCGACGTTTTGCTGGAAGCCGGTCATCCAGGCAAGGATGAAAGTGGGGATAGCCGAGGCGGTGGTTTGGGCATCTACACCGGCCATGGAAACCAGCCCTGCTTGCATAACCAGGTAGACGAAGACGCCCAACGCGATGCCCATGATGGGGTTGGTGAGGTACCAAGTGGCATATTGTGGGTCGAAATCTTGCTCGTCGGCGATGTGCCGCCAGAGGGCATAGAGTGCGCCGGTAACGCCCCCCAGGCCGCCCCAGAACATGCTCTTGAAGCCATCAATGAGCCATTGCGGGCTTTGCAGGCCGCTTGGCTGGGTGTAGCCAAATATGGCAGCATATTTGTTGATGATCAAGGGCACAAGGAACATGGCGGCGGCCAGCAAGGCAACCCACACGAGTTCGTAAGCCAGCAGTTTCATCCCCACGGTTTTCGAGTACTCGCGTACCCGCTTGTTGAATTCCAGGGTGTATTCCACTTCGTTGAGGGCGCGCTCGGCCTCTTCGTAATTGTCGCGCCCGGCCATCAGGTAGTTGCGCGCCGCCTGAATTTGATTTAGCAGGCTGCGGGCGCGATCGATGTTGTTGATTTCCGCGTAAACGCGTTTTTGCAATGTGTCTGCCCGTACCCACAGTTTTTTCATG
>JALVOR010000005.1 GCA_027026295.1 Anaerolineales bacterium
GAATTCAATACCTTCCGGCGGGGTCACAGGCACAGGGTGGGAATAACCCACGTGCAACACCAGGTCTTTACCCTTCATCTCTGCACGGTAACCCACGCCGTGTACTTCCAGCACCTTTTCGAAGCCCTGGCTGACGCCCACCACCATGTTGTTGATGAGGGCGCGGGTCATGCCGTGCCAGGCGCGATGCTGGCGCTCGTCGGAAGGGCGTTCCACAACAATGGCCTTCTCGTCGGCCTTGTGGGTGATTTTCATTGCCGCGGGGAAGGTATGGGCAAGTTCGCCCTTGGGGCCTTTCACCCGCACATACGAGCCCTTGATTTCAACCTGTACGTTATCCGGCACAGGTACGGGCAGACGTCCAATACGAGACACGCTAACCTCCTTTCGGCCACTGGCGTCGCCGCGGCGCGCCAGGTCGTTCCGAAATGTGTGTGTTTACCAAACCTTGCAAATCACTTCGCCGCCAACGCCCAGTTTGCGGGCTCGCTCGCTGGTCATCACACCTTTCGGGGTGCTCACAATGGCAATGCCCAGGCCGGAACGCACCCAGGGTAGTTCCTTTTTGCCGGCGTAAACCCGGCGGCCGGGCTTGCTCACCCGCTCCAGCCCCTCAATGACAGGGCGACGGAAGCGGCGTTCCCCGACATATTTCAGGCGAATCCGCAGCGTTTTGTGGCTGGGGCGGTCTTTTTCTTGGGTCACCTGGTAGCCGTCAATGTAGCCTTCCTCTTTGAGGATTTTGGCAATGGCTACCTTCATCTTGGAACTGGGCATCGCGACCTGCGTCTGCCCCGCCATTTGCGCGTTGCGAATGCGCGTCAACATATCCGCAATGGGATCGGTCATCGTCATCGTTACCACCTCCGCCCGACTACCAAGAAGCCTTGGTCACGCCGGGGATTTTACCCTCTAAGGCCAGTTCGCGGAAACAAATCCGGCACACCCCAAACTTGCGCATGTAGCCGCGCGGGCGGCCACAAATGCGGCAGCGGTTGCGCACGCGGGTGGGGTACTTCCGGCGCTGTTCGCGGTAGATCATGCTCTTTTTAGCCATGACTATCCTTCCTTCTTGAACGGCATCCCCAGCAGGGACAACAGTTGCCGACCTTCTTCATCGTTGCGGGCGGTGGTCACAATGGTGACTTCCATGCCGCGCACTTTGTCAATTTTGTCGTAGTCGATTTCCGGGAAGATAAGTTGTTCCCGAAGGCCCAGGGTGTAGTTGCCGCGACCGTCGAAGGCGTTGGGGGAAACACCGCGAAAGTCACGCACGCGGGGCAGGGCAACATTCATCAACCGGTCGAGGAAAGCCCACATCTTGTCGCCCCGCAGCGTCACCTTGACGCCAATGGCGCGCCCTTCACGCAGTTTGAAAGCAGCCACGCTCTTGCGGGCTTTGGTGATGATGGGCTTTTGGCCGGTGATGGTGGTCAAGTCCTGCACGGCATAGTCCAGTGCCTTGGCGTTGTCTAAGGCTTCGCCCAGGCCGATGTTGACCACGACCTTGGTAATGCGCGGAACCTGCATGATGTTCTCCAGGCCCAACGATTTCTGCAAGGCCGGCACCACTTCGTTTTTGTACTTTTCCTCTAAACGCATCATGGTTTCTCTCTCCTCCGGCCTACGCAATCAGCGCGCCGCAGCGCTTGCAGACACGCTCGGCAACGCCTTCAACGCGGCGAAGGCCCACGCGCGTCGGCTCATCACAAGTAGGGCACACCAGCATGACATCGGAAACGTCCACGGGTGCCTCGAATTCGATGATGCCGGGGGTAATGGTACGCCCTTGGGCCTGCACCTGCTGCTGGTGCTTTTTGCGGATGTTGACACCCTGCACCACCACGCGCCGTTCCCTGGGCAGCACCCGAATCACCTCGCCCCGTTTGCCTTTGTCGCGGCCGGCGATGACTTCTACCGTGTCACCTTTTCGAATCTTGATCTTCACGGCTCACTCTCCTTACAGCACTTCAGGGGCCAGGGAGACGATCTTCATAAAGCCCTTTTCGCGCAGCTCCCGCGCCACCGGCCCGAAGATGCGGGTTCCCTTGGGGTTGACGCCGTCGTTGTCGAGGATGACAGCGGCGTTGTCGTCGAAGCGAATGTGGGAACCGTCTTCACGGCGCCATTCTTTGGCGGTGCGCACCACCACAGCCCGCACGATGTCGCTCTTCTTCACCGAGCCATTGGGGGTAGCCGACTTGACCGTTGCTACCACCACATCGCCCACACGGCCATAGCGGCGCTTGGAGCCGCCCAACACACGGATCACCAAAATTTCCTTGGCGCCGGTGTTATCGGCCACTTTCAAGCGCGATTCTTGCTGAATCATGCCTCAGCCTCCTGCTGTGCCACGATATCCTCGTTACCACGGGCGCGGCGCACGATGGCTTCCACAACCCAATGCTTGGTCTTGGAAATCGGGCGGCTTTCCACAATGCGCACCTGGTCGCCAATATGGGCACCCAGTTCGTCATGCGCCTTGTATTTCTTCTGGACGTTCACCACCTTTTTGTAAAGGGGGTGACGGAAGGTGCGGCTCACTTCCACCACAACCGTTTTGTCCATCTTGTCGGAAACCACAACACCCGTCAATCGCCGACGCTTGTTCATGCTTCACCTTCCTCTGCGAATACTTCCAGTTCCCGCTCCCGCAAGATGGTGAGGCAGCGGGCAATCTCGCGGCGGGTGCGGCGCAGGGCGTTAGTGTCGACCAGTTCACCGGTAACTTTCTGAAAACGCAGGTGCATCAGTTCTTCCCGCGCCTCGGCCAGCCGCGATTCGATTTCCTCGGTGGAAAGTTTGCGAATTTCTGAGGCTTTCATGCTTCCTCCAACCCTTCCCGGGTGACGATTTTGGTCTTCACCGAGAGTTTGTGGGAAGCCAGCCGCAGGGCCTCCTTCGCCACCTCTTCAGAGACGCCGGCAATTTCGAACATAATCCGACCCGGCTTGACCACTGCCACCCAGAGTTCCACACTTCCCTTACCGGAGCCCATGCGGGTTTCCGCGGGCTTCTTGGTAACCGGCTTGTCGGGGAAAATGCGAATCCAGATTTTGCCGCGGCGGCGCATGTGGCGCACCATCGCACGACGGGCAGCCTCGATCTGGCGAGCCGAAATCCACCCCGGTTCCAGGGCCTGCAGGCCATAGTCGCCGAAGTGAACTTCCGCCCCCCGCAAGGCCTTGCCCTTCATGCGGCCGCGCATTTGCTTGCGATATTTGACGCGTTTGGGCATCAACATGATAACAACTCCTCTTCGCGACGGGAAAGCGCCGCTTACTCACTCACGTACACGCCTTCGGTCGCGACTGGGGCTTCTTCCACAATCTCGGGAAGCACATCACCTTTGTAGATCCAGACCTTCACACCAATCCGGCCGTAGGTGGTCAGGGCTTCCGCCTTGGCATAGTCAATATCTGCCCGCAGGGTGTGCAGCGGCACGCGCCCATCGCGCAGCCAAACCGTGCGCGCCATTTCGGCGCCAGCCAGACGACCAGACACCTGGATCTTGATGCCCTTGGCACCCTGGCGCATGGCCTGCTGAATTGCCCGCTGCATGGCGCGACGGTAACTCACGCGGCGTTCCAGTTGCTCGGCAATGTTACGCGCCACCAGGTAGGCATCCAGATCAGGCACTTTGATTTCCTTGATGTCGACGTCGACCTTGGAGCCCACCAACCCTTCGAGGGCGGCGCGCAATTGCTTGATGGTCGCACCTTTGCGGCCAATCAGAATGCCAGGCTTGGCCGTGTGCACAGTGACCCTGATCTTTGCAGGGAAGCGCTCGATCTCAATCCGCGAAACACCGGCGCGCGGCGCTTGCTTGCGGACCAGGTCGCGAATAGCCAAGTCTTGATGCAATTGCTCTGCATATTGAGGCCCTTCCGCGTACCAGCGGCCTTCCCACGTTTTGTTGATCTTCAGACGAAAGCCAATCGGATGTACTTTGCGACCCATAATGACTCCTATTACTCTTCTTCGTGCTCGCGCAGGATGACAGTGATGTGCGAGGAGCGCTTGAGAAGGGGCTTGAAGCGCCCCCGAGCGCCGAAGCGTCGCCACTTGCGGGTAGGGCCTTCATCTGCGAAGATGCGGTAGATGTAAAGGTCCCCGCGGTTCAGGCCGAAGTTTTCTTCGGCGTTCGCGATGGCCGAAGCGATGAGTTTATATACCGGACGCGCAGCGCTGTGCGGCAAAAAGCGCAGAATATCCAGCGCTTCTTCGGCGTCCTTGCCCCGCACCAGGTTGATGACCCGGCGCGCTTTGAAAGGCGAGACAGGTACGTAACGCGCCTTTGCGCGGACATCGATCGCCATAGCCTATCTCCTCTTCTTCTTTTCGACGATGTGCCCGCGGAAGGTCCGCGTTGGAGCAAATTCGCCCAGTTTGTGCCCCACCATGTTCTCGGTGATGTAAATGGGCACGTGGCGGCGGCCATTGTGCACTGCGATGGTGTGGCCGACCATTTGGGGGAAGATGGTGCTATCGCGGCTCCAGGTGCGGATGACCTTCTTTTCGCCGCGGGCATTCATGTCTTCGATTTTGCGAAGCAACTTCGGGTCTACGTAAGGCCCTTTTTTCAGGGAACGTCCCATGTTACAAACCTCCAACCAAACCCACGCGCTTAGCGGCGTTTCTTGCTGCGCCGACGCACGATGTATTTATCGGTCTTCTTGTTTCGGCGGGTCTTCGCGCCCAGGGTGGGTTTACCCCACGGCGATTTGGGGCCGGGCAAACCGATGGGCTGCCGCCCTTCGCCACCACCATGAGGATGGTCCCTGGGGGACATCGCCGAGCCGCGCACGGTGGGACGAATGCCCATGTGGCGTTTGCGGCCAGCCTTGCCGATTTTGATGTTACTGTGTTCCACATTGCCCACCTGGCCAATGGTGGCATAACACTCGGCGCGCACCAGACGAACCTCACCCGAGGGCAGGCGGATGTGAGCGTAGTCGCCTTCCTTTGCCAGCAACTGCGCCGAGGAACCCGCCGAGCGCACCAACTGCCCCCCGCGCCCCGGGTACAGTTCGATGTTGTGAATCATGGTGCCGGTGGGGATACTGGCAATGGGCATGGCGTTGCCGGGGCGGATTTCCGCCTCGGGGCCGGCCATCACCGTGTCGCCCACTTTCAGGCCCAGGGGGGCGATGATGTAGCGCTTCTCGCCGTCGGCGTAGTAGAGCAGCGCGATGCGGGCAGTGCGGTTCGGGTCATATTCAATGGCCGCAACTTTGGCGGGAATGCCGCGCTTGTCGCGCTTGAAGTCGATGATGCGGTAGTAGCGTTTGCTGCCGCCGCCACGGTGACGCACCGTCACCCGACCATAAGTGTTGCGGCCAGACCATTTCTTCAGCGGCTCGATGAGCGAGCGCTCAGGCTTGGTCTTGGTAATCTCTTCAAAGGTGTACCCCAACATGCCGCGGCGGGCGGGGGTGGTCGGTTTGTATTTCTTGATACCCATTACTTCACCCCTTCAAAGATGTCAATCGTCTCGCCGGGGGCCAAGGTCACAATGGCCTTTTTATAGCCGCGACGGCGGATGCCCAGGCGGCGATTTCGCCACCGGCGGGTACGCTTGGCGGGCATATTCATCACCCGCACCTTTTCCACCGTCACATCGAAGAAGGTTTCCACCGCAGCCTTGATCATCGGCTTGGTGGCGTCTTCGGCAACCTCAAAGACATACTGCCCCAGCGCTTTTTGCTGGTAGTTGGACTTTTCGGTAATGATCGGGCGGCGCAAAACATCGTAAATCGTGGTCATTTTGCCCTCCTATCCCAAGAACGCGGCGATGACATCCAGCGCCGCCAGCGGCATGACCACCTTGTCATAGCCCAGCAGGTCGCGGATGTTGAGGTAGTTAGCCACCAGCGTCTTGGCATACGGCAGGTTGGCCGTTGCGCGGGCCGCAATGTCGGACTTCTCGCTGGCTTTGGGGCTTTCAGGCAACAGCACCAGAGCGCTCACACCCTCGCCCACCAGGCTGCGCAAGGCAGCATCCATCACTTTGGTCTTTGGCGCTTCCAAGGCCAGATCATCAACGACCACAATTCCGGCTTCAGCAGCCTTCACCGACAACGCCGAGCGCAACGCCGCGCGACGCATCTTTTTCGGCATATCCTGGGTGTACTTGCGGGGCTTGGGGGTATGCACCTTGCCGCCGCCAACCCAATGAGGCGCCCGGATGGAACCCTGCCGGGCACGACCGGTGCCCTTCTGCCGCCAGGGCTTGCGCCCGCCGCCGGAAACCTCACCGCGCCCCTTGGTGCTGTGAGTGCCCAGGCGGGCATTTGCCATCTGGCGCACGTAAGCCTGATGCATCAGATCAGGACGAACGGGGGCCTCAAAGACCGCAGCGGGGAGTTCCACCTCGCTGACCTTTTGCCCTTCCATGTTATACACATCCACTTTCATGGCTCTGCTCCGAATCCCTAATTCTTCCGGGCCGCGCGGATAAGCACCAGCCCACCCTTGGGGCCGGGCACACCGCCCTTTACGGCCAACAGGTTGCGTTCCGGGTCCACCAAAGCGACCTCAAGGCCCATCACAGTCACGCGGGCATTGCCCATCTGACCGGGGCCGCGGGTGCCTTTCATCGTGCGACCGGGGGTCGAACCCGCCCCGCGGGAACCGGGGGCGCGCCAGCGGTCGGACTGGCCGTGGGTTTTCGGGCCGCCGGCGAAGCCGTAGCGCTTCACACCACCCTGAAAACCGCGGCCCTTGCTGGTGCCAACGACATCAACACGGTCGCCAACGGCGAACTGCTCGACGGTAACGACATCCCCTTCTTTCACATCCGGTTCTTTCACCCGGAATTCGCGCAGATAGCGCAAGGGGGGCAGGTTCACCCGCTTCAGGTGGCCCAACTGCCCACCCGTCAGCCGCTTGGAGCTGACTTCCTGAAAGCCCAACTGCACCGCGGAATAACCATCTTTTTCCGGGCGGCGCACCTGGGTAACGTAGCAAGGCCCAGCCTCAATGAGCGTCACGGGAATCGCCGCGCCATTCTCATTGAAGATCTGGGTCATGCCGATCTTCTTTCCAATGAGCCCTTTGAACATCTCGATTGTTCTCCTTTACGCAAAGTTTCTCAGGACTGTCGGCCCGGGCTTGAGCCGCATCATCCCGCCCCTAAGCAGTCAGCAGGCCGCCGCGAGCGAATCGGTTTTCGCTGTGCGCTCGCGCGCTCGGCACTACTCTTACTTAGAGGGAACTTTCACCAGCGGCAGGCACGCCACCGCTGCACTTCCCGCAGGAAATCACACCGGTTTCCCGGCAAGGGCTTTGCGCTCTGCTGGGGAGAGCGCCCAACCCAGGCACTCTCCCCAGCATGGAATACCACACAAAGCCTGCCAATTCTACCCGATGTGAAGCAGATTGTCTACGTTTTGCCTACAGTTTGATTTCGATATCCACGCCAGCCGGAAGGTTCAAGCGCATCAGCATGTCGATGGTCTTGGCATCCGGGTCCAGCACGTCGATCAAGCGCTTGTGGGTGCGGATTTCGAAGTGTTCGTGCGAGTCTTTGTCGATGAAGGTCGAGCGGCGCACGGTAAAGCGCTCGATTTTGGTGGGCAGGGGCACAGGCCCCACCACGCGGGCACCGGTGCGCTCTGCCGCCTCGACGATGCGCTTGGCCGACTGGTCAAGCACACGGTGGTCGTATGCCTTCAGGCGGATACGAATTCGCTGCTTCGCCATGATTCACCTCAGTCCAGAATCTCGGTGACCACGCCAGCGCCCACCGTCAAACCGCCTTCTCGAATGGCGAACTTGCTGCCCTGCTCCAACGCTACCGGCTTCAGCCACTCCACCAC
>JALVOR010000006.1 GCA_027026295.1 Anaerolineales bacterium
GAGTATCATGGCCCCCACACCCAGACCCAAAGCAATCCATCCGCCAGTTTTGCCTACATTCATAAAAGACCTCCTCATCGTCGAGTTGCCAAACGGTCAACGCGCTGATTGGTTGGCTATCCAAAACCACTGGAGCCGCCGCCCCCACCACCGCCGCTAAAGCCGCCAAAACTGCTGCCACCACTGCTCCAACTGCTGCTACCGCTGCTGAAACTGCTGCTGCCGCCGCCGCTCCAACTGCTGCTGCTTCCGCTGCTGCTGGGGGGCGTGCTGGTAAACACGTCGGCAGCGGTATCCAGCGTGCTGAACAGGCTGTCGGAAACCTGCGAAAGCGAACTGAACGTGCCCTCAGCCATGCCGTCGAGCGTCTGCCCCAACGACGCTACCGAAGGCGCCCCCGCCCCCCTACTCGCCGCAGGGGAAGCCAGCCCCTTCCTGCCGCCGCCCGGGCTGGCAACACCGCCCTTTCGGGAAGTGCCAGTACCTTTTTGAAGAAGATACCACGTGGGCGCAGGCACGCCCGTTGCCCGCTTGAACAGGTGGCTGAAGCGCTTTTCCAGGCCAAAGACCACCGCATAGGGCAAATAATCGGCAAGTTTAGCCTTCACGCGCTCATTTTCGCGCTCCCACACCGCGTATTTCTGCAAGGATTTGAGGTAGCGCTTGAAGGCTTCCCATTTGGCGGCTTCCAGCGCGCCTTTTTTGGTCTTGCGCGGCATATGCGGCGCAAGACCAAAATAAGCCACCGCCGTAAGCGCAGCATTCATCCACAGCAAGCCCATTTCCCAGCCCAACACCCAATCGGGCAATGCGCTCCCCAACCCGCACGCCAAAACGGTCATCAACACAAGCACCAGCCACGCCAAAATGCGATAACGACGGCGGGCTTTGGGCGGCGAAGCCGGAAAAAGTTTCAGATTGACAACTTCCTGATAAAGTGCTTCCTTCAATTCGTCCAAATGGCGGGCAATCTTGTACCGCAGGCCGCTGAGTTCCACCTGCTTGTTTTTGCGGGCTCTCTTGCCAAAGAGCAGTTCCGCCAGTTTGATTTCATAAGGGCGCAACTCCGCCCGCACCTCACGCATGGGGCGGCGCAAAACAAGCAGCGTGTCGTTTTTGTCTTCGATAATCTGGATATACCCCCGGCGCGCCAGATCGAGCAAAGTGGCGGTGGTCACGTCGCGCAAGTCGGCCTTCTCGTCGATGAGTACGCCCACCACGCCTGGCGGCAATGCGTCCGGCGGTTGCGGCATCAATTCAGGCACCGCGCCCACCGCGGGGTCGCGGCCGAACAAATACCACAACAGGAATACGGAACCGATGCCCAACGCCCCCAACAGCAGCGCCGCGGCCAAAATGGCCAGCCGCCCCCACGCCTTGGTGCGTTCCAGGCGTTCCCACTGGGGCATGGGGGCATCGATATACCCATGGGGCCAGCGCACCCGTACACCCCACTGCTGGTCAAACTGCAAATTGTCCTGCGAAAAGCGCACCGTGCTGCCATCGAGGAATTCCCCGTGGGCGGTGGGCTCACCTTCGAGGGAGCCAAGGAAGGCGTCGGCCTGCACAGCATCGGGCGGGAACGCCGCCGGAAGATGGAAAACCACCTCTGCGTGCCCTACGGAGTAAATGTGATCCTCGGAAACGAACACCCACGCGATTTCGTCAGTGGTCTTTTCCTGCCGGATCGCGCCTTTCAACGTATACGAAATCGTGAACGTCCGCACGGCATTGTAAGTTTCAGGGAAATACCAGGTCAATTCATACGCACCATCCCTGTAAGGGTCAATGTAAAACGTGTGCAGGGGTTTATCATAAAAACCCACATTGGAACGGTAAATTATCGCACCTTCGCGCACGCTGAAATCGGTCATGCTATCCACAAAAGGCGCTTCATAGGTTCGCGAGGCCTTGTCAAAGGGGCCTTCCACAAACTTCACCTGCCAGATTTCGGTAACACGCACATCGCCGTTGGGCAAAATCGTAAACTCGCCCATGCGGGAAGGTGTTTCCACATGCCGCCGGGCTTCGCGCTCCCACGCCGGCGGCGCAGCATGCACCGCACCATGCGGCCATTTGACACCAATAACCCACTCTTCGTAAGGCTCAAGATCCTTCCGCTGAAAAACCACGGTTTCCCCATCGGCAATTCTGCCAACGCCGTCTTCCTCACAACACGACAGGCCGCCCACTGTGCTGATTTGCGCGGGGGAAAACTTCTCGGGCAAATGCACCGTGACCGTGGATTCATCAATGGGGTAACCGTGATCGCCCTCGATAAAAGTCCAGTGAAAAGCGTCGCCTCTGTCATCAATCCACAGCGCCCCTTTCAAAGTATAGGCAAGGGTAAACGTGCGTACAGCATCGGTGGTCTCGGGAAAATGCCATGTCACCTTCACAGAAGCGTATTTGTGGTCAACCTCGAAACCGTAAGCCAGCGGACTGCCTTCCTTGTAAACCCGGTCGCCTTCGGCAACCTGCCAGTCCGCAATGTCTTCCACTTTCTCGAAAGGAATCTCACGGAAGGCATAGGTAAAAGGGCCAT
>JALVOR010000007.1 GCA_027026295.1 Anaerolineales bacterium
CGATGGCCATCACCCGCTGGCCGTACACGGGGTGCCGCTCTATGTAGGCCACCGCGGTCACGCCCTCGGCGAAGGACTGGGCAATTTGCAGGGCAGTCAGGTGCTTGACGTCGGGGTGCGCCTGGACAACCTGCATGAAGCGCGGCCAGACGTGTTCGGCGGAAGTGGCGTGGATGGTGAACACGCTGTGCCCGTGGCCGGTGGCCGTGGCGCGGACAAGTTCCCATGCCTCGCTGCCGCGCGCTTCGCCCACCACGATACCGTGAGGCCGGGAGCGCAGGGCGGCGCGGATGAGGTCGTACATGGTCACCGGCGGCGGGCCGCCAGCGATAGACGGGCGGGTCACGGTGTAAACAATGTTGCCTGTATCATTGCCGGGGTCGCCGTCCCACCCGTTGAGCACGATTTCGTTGCTGTCTTCCACCACGAAAAGCCGGATGGCCCCGCGGGGGAAGAAGTCCAGCATTTCTTGCAGCAGGCGGGTGGAAAAAAAGGTTTTGCCGCTGCCGGTAGCCCCGGCTACCACCACCGTCCCGCCATGGACCAACACGGCGAGCAGGTAGTTAGCCGCTTCGGGGGTGATGACGCCATCGCCGCGGGGGAAGTCACGCGGCACGAAAGGCGGGCGTTTCACCGGCGGCAGCCGGTGGGTCGTCAGGAAGCCCAGGGAGCCTTGCGAGCGCAGTTCTTCACCTGTGCGGTAACTGCTGACGCGGATGGTGATGGAATCGCCGTAGGGCGAGGCTGGCGGCATGATGTAGTTGATACGCAGCCCCTTGCGCCGCGTGCCCTTGCCGTCCGGCGTGGGCACGGTCACCTGCAACATGGCGTCGGCGATGGGAAAGTCCGGCGAGGGCGGTTTCTGCCCGGCGCGGTCGATGAGCACCCGCACCGCCGCGCCCAGATCTTGCTGCGCGGGGCCGATGTATTGCCAGCCCTGGCCGGTGAAGTAGGCGTAGACGTGCCCCAGGTTCACGGCGATGTCTTCGATGTCGGGGCGGGCAATGAGTTCCATCAGCGGCCCCAGGCCGGAGAGGTCGCCGATGAGGGTGTAAAGCCAGGCTTCGGGCAGTTGCACGCCCTGGTCTAAAGCCTTGCGGGAGATTTCTTCAAAGACGGCGCGGGCCAGCGCCTCCAGTTCTTTTGCGCTCAGGTTGCGCTGCGCTGCTTCGGTGGCCTTCCGCGCCCGCGCTTCCTGTAACATCCGCTCACGCCAGCGTTCCATCTCGGCGTCCGTGTGGTCTTCTGCGCTCACCGGCGCGCTGCCGGGCGCAAAGTCAAAGAAACTCATCGGCGTCCTCCAAAGAGACCTTTTTTCTTTTTGGTTTTTTGAGTCAACAGGCCCACCCTGGCCGCCGCCTCCGGCGTTTGCGGCACAAAGTGTGAAGCCAGGTCCACCATTGCACGGGCGAAGGGTTCCAGTTCCGGCTCGTGCTTGCGCTGATAACGCCAGGTCAGAATGTCGGTCACCTTATCCGAATTGACCGCCGCAGCGGAAAATTCGGGCTCCACCAGGGGAATGATGCCTTGGGGCGTCAGTTGCAGATCCAGCCCGTCTTGCTTGCGGAGGGTATCGCCGAGTACATTGCGGGCTTCCTTCCAGGCATTGCCGTACACCTGGTTGAAAATAAGTTTTACCCGTGCCGCAACAAAGGTCACCGCTTGGTCACGAGAAACCCGCTCGTGGTCTTCCAGCGATTGAATCATCTGGATGAACCATTGGCGGGCATGGGCCAGGTCGGGAATTTCCGGCTTCACCACCACGGCGATGGCTTCGGCGTGGGACATGGCTGCCCGGTGAACGGGGTGCGCGGGGTTGATGCCCACGTCCACGATGACCACCCCGTTGGACGCCGAGGCCACTTCGTACAGGGTGCGGAAAAACTCCCGCAGGCGGGCTTCGTCTTGCAAAACAGGGTTGGAAAGGTCTTTGAGGGTGATAAAGCCGGGGAGGAAGTGCAGGGTAGGCAGGTCGGGGATGGTGGTGAAGGATTGCAGCAGCCGTCCACCGGCGGCAACGCCGGCCAGCGCACTGCTTGCGCCGTTCCCCTCGAAACGCCGCAAAAGGATGGGCAGGGTGCTTTTCAGGTTGCGCTGGCGCAGGTGGTGGTGCATGGCCCCGGCGTTGGCGTCCGCGTCCACCAGATAGGTCGTCACGCCGCACAATGCCAGGGTCACGGCCAGATTGACGGCTGCTGTGGTCTTCCCTACCCCACCTTTGGGGCTGGTAATGACAATGCGCCGGGTGGCCATGCCCGATTGCAGCCGCGCCGCGGTATCGCTGCCCAGCGCAGCGCGGCGGTATGCGCCTTCCTTGTCGGCCATGCCCGCCTCGGCCTGGCGGATGGCGTCCAGCAGTTTGTTGACTTCCACCTCATTGGGTGGATATGCGAAAGCCGGTACCTGGGCGGCCTGTGCCCAGGCCATGAGGGGGCTTTCCCCGCCGGCGATGACAAACACGCTCCGCCCGCGCTCTACGGCCTGTTGCAGGGCGTCTGTGGTGACCTGCGCTTCCGGGGCAACCACGATAACGGCGTCCACC
>JALVOR010000008.1 GCA_027026295.1 Anaerolineales bacterium
GCGGGCAAAGTTGGCGCGCATCCGCGCCACGATACCGGCGAAGATGATGAGGGAAAGACCCTGATTCCGCAAACCATATTCGGAAATCAACTCACCCAGCCAGATGGCAAACATGGTACCTGCCGTCATGGCAATGATCACCGTGAGGGTGGGAATCAGGTTTGCCCCGCTCCAGCCAAAGTGCCGCAGCACCGACTGGCCGCCGGCAAATGCCGAAAACATGCTGATTTGCCCAATGGCCTGCAACGCCGCCATGGGAATGGCGAGGATGTAAGTCCAGCGCTCCATCCATTTCTGGCCTTCGCGCGGGTCATCTTCCATGCGGGCCTTCCACGAGGGAATGATGGGCACCAGAATCTGCAGGATAATCTGTGCGGTGATGTAGGGGTACACACCCATCGCCAGCACAGAGAACCGTGACACCGTACCGCCCGAAAGCATGTCGAGCAAGCCCACGAATGCGCCCTGCGAGCCGCCCGAGTTCAAAATCTGGGATAACACATTGTGGTTCACCCCAGGCACAGGCACGTGGGCAGCAAGGCGGTAAAGTAGCAAAATGCCGAGGGTAACCAGCAGTTTGCGGCGGATATCCGGTGCCGTCCAGAGGTAACGCCAAGCCGAACGTTTCATGCAAGGCTCCTTTGGTCAGGAAAAATCACAAGGAGATGATTTCCACCGAGCCGCCTGCAGCCTCAATTTTAGCCCTGGCGCTCTTGGAAATGCGGTGCACTTTGACCTTCAGGGGCACCGAGATTTCGCCTTCGCCCAGAATGACGACCGGCAGTTTGGGCTTGCTGAGCAGCCCTTTCTCGGCCAGCACTTCGGGGGTAATTTCACTCTCCGCGGCGAAGTCAGCGAGGCTTTTCAGATTGACCTCGTTGTATTCCACCCGGTTGATGGGGGTAAAGCCGCGCTTGAAGGGCAGGCGGCGGAAGAACGGCAGGTTGCCGCCTTGATGGTAGAGGCGGGTGCCGCCACCAGCGCGTGCGCCCTGGCCTTTGGTGCCGCGCCCAGCGGTCTTCCCCTGGCCGGCAGCAATGCCGCGCCCCACACGCTTGCGGTTCTTTTTCGCACCGCGATTGGGTCGCAAATCGTGTAGTTTCATGTTACGCATTCTCCTCCACACGAACCAGGTGACGCACTTTGGCCACCATGCCCCGAATCACGGGGGTGTCTTCGTGTTCCACCGTCTGATGCATTCGGCGCAAACCAAGCGCCCGCAGGGTGCCTTTCTGGCGCTTGTTATAGCCGATGGGGCTTTTCACCAATGTGATGCGCAGGGTCTTCTTACTCATGGCGCTTGCTCCTCCGATCCCAGAAGGGCAAAACCTCTTCGGGTTTCTTGCCGCGCTCTTTCGCCACTTCCTCCACCGACCTGAGGTTTTCCAGCGCCTGCATGGTGGCTTTCACCACGTTCAGCAGGTTGTCGCTGCCCAGGGATTTGCTGAGGATGTCGCGCACACCAGCGGCCTCGAGCACGGCACGCACGCCGCCGCCCGCAATTACACCGGTGCCGGGGGAAGCCGGCTTAAGCAGCACCCTGGCGCCGCCCACCTCGCCGATGATTTCGTGCGGGATGGTGGTGTCATAGAGGTTGATTTTCTTCAGGTCGCGGCGGGCGCGTTCGGAAGCCTTCCGCACGGCGTCGGGCACAGCACCGGCTTTGCCAACGCCCAAGCCCACGCGGCCGTGGCGGTCGCCAACGACCACGGTTGCCCGAAAGGTAAACCGCCGACCGCCCTTGACCACTTTGGCCACGCGAGCGATTTCAACGGTGCGCTCTTCCAGTTCGTCTTCTGCCTGTCCAGCAGGTTGATACTGAGCCATAGCGTTCTCCTCGCCTTAGAATTCCAGGCCGCCTTCGCGGGCGCCGTCGGCCAATGCTTTCACGCGGCCAATGTACTGATAACCGCCACGGTCGAATATCACCGTGGTGATGCCTGCTGCGCGAGCGCGCTCGGCAATCGCTTTGCCCACCAAACGGGCTTGCTCGGTCTTGTTCAGGCCATCCATCTTTGCCCGCAGTTCTTTGTCAATCGTTGAGGCGGCCACAAGGGTGCGCCCGGCTTCGTCGTCGATCACCTGGGCGTAAATCTGCCCCAGGCTGCGGAAGACGTTCAACCGCGGGCGTTCCGGCGTGCCGTGGATCTTTTTGCGCACCCGCAGGTGGCGTCGAATTCGTGCCTCTCGTCGGGTTTTCTTAGCCATTTTCAACCTCGCTCCACTACACTTTACCGGCCTTGCCTGCCTTGCGGCGGACTGCCTCGCCCGCGTAGCGAATGCCTTTGCCCTTGTAGGGTTCTGGCGGGCGCACTTTGCGGATATCTGCAGCCACCTGGCCGACCTTCTGCTTGTCGTAGCCCCGAACGATGACGCGCATCGGGCGGGCTTTTGTGTCCACGTCGAATTCAATGCCTTCCGGCGGGGTCACAGGCACAGGGTGGGAATAACCCACGTGCAACACCAGGTCTTTACCCTTCATCTCTGCACGGTAACCCACGCCGTGTACTTCCAGCACCTTTTCGAAGCCCTGGCTGACG
>JALVOR010000009.1 GCA_027026295.1 Anaerolineales bacterium
AGAGGGGCGCAAACAAAACATGTAGAAATGGTCACCCCGTTATGGCGGGAGGGCAAAGGCACAAAACCACAGAAACACCACCGAAAACACAGAAACAAAACAATGCGTAAAGTGCTGCCTTGTCAATGCGTAGTGTTCAATGCTTTGCGCTTTGCGCTTTGCGACCTAGCGTTACCAAAAATCCGTGGCTGCCCGTGTTATCCGTGATCTGTTTTTCCAAAACTGAACAACCGCAACATTTGCATGCACCCATGTGAGAGAAAACGCCGCTATTGCAGCGCCTCGCGCACCGTGGTATAGAGGGTTTCCGCCCGCAGGTCGGCGAGGGTGTGGCACGAAGCATTCAAATGCTCGGCGAGGGTGCGGGCATAGCCCTGGTCGAACTCGGCGATTTCCATATTAAGCACCATGCTCTGAATACCATCGGCGGCAATCTGGTCGGCGACGGCATGGGCTTCTTCCAGCGGCGGCACTCCCGGGTTGACCGAGACGTTCGCTGCACCGTCAGTAAGCACAATCAGCAGCGGGCGCACATCGGGGTGGGCGATTTTCTCGCGCCGGATGACCTGATGTGCCAACATCAACCCGGCGGAAAGCGGCGTCTTCCCACCAATGGGGATGTTTTGCAGCGCCCGCGAAGCCAAATCCACTGAATGGGTGGGCGGCAACACCAACGTGGCGCGGTTTTTCTGGAAGACAATCAGCCCCACCCGGTCGCGATGCTGGTAGGCATCGGTGAGGAGGGCAAAAATTGCGCCTTTGGTGGCTGCCATGCGCTCGGAAACCGCCATAGACCACGAAGCATCCACCACAAACAGCACTAGGTTGGCGGCCTTCCGCACCCGCACCTTCTCGCGCAGGTCATGAGGCTTGAGAATCAGCGCCGGGGCATCCAGCGGCGCCTGCTGGCGGCGTTCCTGCTGATAGGGCGCAGCGGCTCGCACGGTGGCGTCGAAGGCCAGGTCGGTCACTTTGCCCCGCGGCACCCGGGCGCGGATGTAGCGCCCGCTCTTGCGGGAAGTCAGCGTTTGGGAGCGCCTGCCGCTCTGGCGGCGGGTGCGGGCGTCGGGCGGGGTGGTGAGTTCCTGGGGCGTGAGCGTGGCGGCGGGTTTGCCCGTTTTCTGGCCGCCTTCCCACCAGCGCCCTTCGCCGCTCTGGAACACATCCTGCGGGGCAGCGCGCAGGGCGTCGGTGGCCGCGGGCTGGGCATCGCCCGGCTGCTTCACGCCCCGAGTACTTTTTTTGCCTTCTCCGCCTCGCTGCGGTGGCGGCTGGGCTCAGTGGAAACCAGTTCCGGGCGGGATTCGCCCACCAGTTCGCTCAGCCGCTCCTGCAACTCGGCAAAGGAAACCTCGCTCTGCCCCAACGGCGTGCGCTTCAGGCGGTGTGGCAACGCCAGTTCTGCCGCCATCATAATATCCTGCGTGGTTATCGCGGTGCGGCCTTCGTAGGCTGCCTGTGCCCGCGCCGCCTTGAGGATGACCATGTCGGCGCGATGGCCGTCCACGCCTAACGAAGCGGTGAAAGTGGCAATGGTGAGCAAATCGCGGCTGGTGTAAGTAACCTGTGGCAGCAGTTCGCGCGCTTCGGCAATGCGCGCCGCCAGCGCCCGCTCGTGGGGCATCCACGCCTCACGGAAGCCTTCGGGGTCGGCCTCGAAGGCAATGTTGCGCTCGATGATGTCCACCCGCTGGGCGGGGTCGTTCACGCCGTGAATGTCCACCGCAAGGGCAAAGCGGTCGAGGAGTTGCGGGCGCAGGTCGCCTTCTTCGGGATTCATGGTACCCACAAGGATGAAGCGCGCCGGATGCCAGAACGAAATACCCTCGCGCTCCACAATGTTCACGCCCATGGCCGCGGCGTCCAGCAACAGGTCCACCACATGGTCGTCCAGCAAGTTGACTTCGTCGATGTAAAGGATGCCGCGATTGGCCGCTGCCAGCACCCCCGGCTCGAAGTGGCGCTCGCCCTGCTGAATGGCGTGCTCGATGTCCAAGGTGCCCACCACGCGGTCTTCCGTCGCGGAAACCGGCAGGTTCACGAAGGGCACGGCCTTCCATGCCCACGCATTTTGTAAATCCTCCCCGGCAGCAGCACGCGCCTGGCATTCGGTGCACCAGGTTTCCGGCTGGTCGGGGTCGCAGCCAAAGCGGCAGTCCTTCACCACCTTGACCCGGGGCAGCAACGCGGCCAGCGCCCGCGCCGCAGTGGATTTCGCGGTGCCGCGTTCCCCCCGAATGAGCACACCGCCAATGTGTTGATCAATCGCGTTCAAAATCAAGGCACGCTTCATGCGTTCTTGATTGACAATCGCCGTAAACGGAAAAATAACCGGCATTCCGACCTCACTTTGAAGAAATTTTAGCGCTGCCCTGAACGTGGCAAGCGCATTGCAGTTATACCACAAAGGTTGCAATTTTTTCTCATCGCCTGTTATAATTGCACCATCTTTATAAAACGGAGTTGGTTATGGAATGGACGGAAGCCCCAGAGGGGCAGGAGGTTGCACCTGAGCACACCCCGGAAAC
>JALVOR010000010.1 GCA_027026295.1 Anaerolineales bacterium
TACCAACCCCAATGCAATGAGCAACCAGCCGGGGCGGGTGCCAAAACGGGCGTGCAGGCGGCGCACCAGCACATGCCCCACGCCAATGGTCGCAAACGTGACTACCGACAGCACCGGGCCTGCCCATTGCCAGTTCATGCCTTACCTCGCTGTTGCCGCTTGAGATTGGCGGGAAACAGCCCCCGCCGCACCCGTTCTTCTTGAGCGGGGAGTTCGGTAGCGCCCCAAATCACCGAGCCGCCGACAATGCCCAGCAGCGCCGAAGCCCAAAACGAGGAAAACAGCCCGGAAGCCAAACTGACCACAATGCCCAAAAACAGCACACTTTTCCATATGTGCGCGCCAATGTGGTATTCCAGTTTGATGACCCACATAAACCCCGCGCCAATGGCAAGGAGCATGAAAATGCCCGCCAGCATGCCCGTGGCGTTGGTGTTCATGACTCTGCCTCCTCTTCGTTGCCGCGCAAGGCAAACAGCCGCCGTGCCACGGCTGCGGTTTCCGCCCCGTGAGCATCCAGGGCTGCGGCTTTCAATTCGATGGTGGGCGCGTGCAGCAGTTTGTTGACAATGGCTTTGGTGAGCGCATCCAGACGGGCGAGATCGGATTCCGAGAGGTGCGGCATTTTCCGCAGGGTCTTCTCCAATTCTGCCTGGCGGATGGCTTCAGCGCGCGCCCGCAAGTCGCGAATGAGCGGGGCGACTTCCAGCGTGCGCAGGTAAGCCATGAAAGCCATCACTTCCTCATCCAGAATGGCTTCCACCTGGGGGATGGCCGCCCGTCGCTCAGCCAAGGCATCATGCAAGCGGTGTTCCAGCGCGTCGAGGTCATACAACTGCACCTGTGGCAGTTCACCCACATCGGCATCCACATCCCGCGGCAGAGCAATATCCAGGAACACCAGTGGACGTTCAGGGCGGGCTTCCAGCGCCTCTTTGACCTGGACACGATGCACTAAGGTATGCGGTGCGCTGGTCGAGGCAATCACAATATCAGCCCAGGCGAGGGAAGGCACGAGGTATTCAAAAGTGGTGGCTTCAGCCTGCCAGCGGGTAGCCAGCGCCTGGGCTTTGCTTGTGGTGCGATTCATCACACGTAATCGTGTTGCCCCTCGCATGCGCAAGGCCTCCACTGCCTGCTCTGCCATTTCGCCCGCACCCAATACCAGCACGCGGGCCCCGGCAAGATTAGTTACAGTTTGCGCCACCAAATGTACGGCCATGGATGCCACCGAAGCAGGGTTGTGGCCAATGGTGGTTTCGGTGCGGGAACGCTTGCCTGCATGGACAGCGGCCTGAAAAAGTTTTCCCAGCACCACCCGTACAGTGCCCTGCCCGCGGGCGAGTTCCCACGCTCGAGTGACCTGTCCCAGGATTTGCGGTTCGCCCAACACTAAGGAATCCAGCCCAGCGGCGACGCGAAAGAGATGACGCACGGCGTCTTCGTCGCGGTAACGATAAAGGCCGGTATCAAGGGCGTCCCGCGGCACACCTCGCACTTCGGCCAAGAAGGCTTCCAATGCCTCAAAGGCTTCGCTCGGGGCCGTAGCGTAGATTTCCGTGCGGTTGCAGGTGGAAAGAATGACCATTTCGGCAATATCGGCGGGGCGAGCGCCGTTGGTGCCGCACCCCAATCGTGCCAACGCTGCCTGGATATCGCCTTCGGAAAAAGCCACGCGTTCGCGCAAGGCAATGTCGGCAGTGCGATGATTGAGGCCAAGACAGTGAATGACGGGCATGATGAACCTCGCAAGTAGCAGTGCGCTTGCTCGTTATACCCTCGCGAAGACTGGAAAAACAGACAAGTATTTGCAAGTTTGCATGAGATTGCAATTAAAACGGTTAAGAAGCCCGTTAAAACCAAAACGGCGGGACGTGTAACCCTATCGTCCCGCCGTTTTGGTCTGCACCGCTTTGGTGCGGAAACACTCATGGGCGTCCGAAGTCGGCAGTGAAGTACCCTCCGTAACGGCTACCGGGCACATAAACGTAGCCAATGCCAACATCAACATACGCTGCGTTCAGCTTTTCTTTAAACAAACGCGGAAACATCGAACGAGCGTTCTCGACCTTTTCAATCGCGAAATATCCTGCCTTGGTCAAGACGCCATATCGTGCTGTTCTTCACAAATTCAGGCTCGAATAAGGCCAGATCGGTGGTAGTCAGCAACATTTGCGCGCTTTCGGCTAAGTGGGCTTGCAGATCGGCCCGTCGGGCAGCATCCAGTTCTGCCAGAATTTCGTCGAGCAACAAAACGGGGGTGAAGCCAGTCGCGTCTTTCATCCACGTCATTTCTGCCACTTTCAGCGAAAGCATTGCTGTGCGCACCTGCCCACGCGAACCGTAAATTCCCAAGTCCAGTTCACCATCAAGAAAGCGAAAATCGTCTCGGTGGGGCCCAATGGTGGTGACACCGCGAGCGATTTCCTCGTTGCGGCGCCGCCGCAGCGCTTTCACAAAGCCCGCTTCCAATTCCTCTTTTGTGAAGGAAGTCAGCGGCGGCTGGTTATCCCGCCCCAAAGGC
>JALVOR010000011.1 GCA_027026295.1 Anaerolineales bacterium
CGAGGGCAATCTGGTGTAATGTTTCCAGTTCGGTGGCGCGCCGTTGGGCGGTCTGGAACAGTTCGGCGTTTTCCAGTGCCAATGCCAACTGTTCGGCAACCTGCTCGACCAGCCGTTCGTCGTCGGGCGACCAGGAGCGCTCTGGTGTGGGGTCGAGGGCTTCCAGCAGGGCGGTTTTGGGCGGCACTTCCATGGGCACCGCTAACATGGCGCCGCTCCCGTTGGTGAGGGAGATGCGGCGGCGTTCCCGGATGGCCTGCTCGCCAATGGGCGTGAGCAGGTTTTCGGCGGGGGCAATCTGGTCACCCTGAATGCGCAGCCCTTTGATAGAGATGGCGGGCAGGAAGGTTTCGTCTTTTTGGGCAGGGCTGGTGGTGATGGGTTGCGGCCTGATGTGTTGGCGAGGGGGCTCTTGCGTCGGCGGCGGGGCGATTTCCCCGGTCTGCAGCCGCACGAAGCCGTGCAGGCCGCCTTCTTCGTCGCGTTGCACGATGTGGAAGAGGGCGGGATGGGAGACTCCGCGGGTATCCAGGTAGACGACTTCGATTTCCGCCGGCGTCTGGTTTCTTTCGAGCGCTTTTTGGACGGCTTCCCGGGAAGCCGCGTCGAGGCCTAACGTGTCCAGCCGTTGCCCGACGACGTCTTCCAGCGCGTAGCCGAGGAAGTTGGTGATGCTTTCGTCGCAGGCAGTGTAATGCCCTTGCGCATCACAGTGCCACCCCCAGCCCCGGATGACCTCAGGGAGGATGCTGACGGCTTCGGCGTCTGCGGTTTCTTCTTGCAGTGATTCGAAGAGTTCGTCAAGCCGTTTGTGCAATACTTTCTTTCTGGACATAGGCAACTAACTCCTGGGCCAGGGTGCGATATTGGTCGGCGCTGCGGGTTTTGGGGGCAAAGAGGGTAACCGGTTTACCCGCAATGGTCGCTTCACGCAGTTTGGTGTCGGTTTCGATGACGGTCTGGCAGAGGCCGGAGCCGAAAGTGGCTTCCAGACGGGAGCGAATGATGCGGTGGGCGCGATTGCGGCGGTGGAACATGGTAAGCACGATGCGGTAAACCAGTGCCGGGTTGTAGCGTTCGCGCACGGCTTGTAGCATCTGCAGCATGGGCTTCAGGGCGTAGGCCGAAAAGTATTCGGCCTGGGTGGGGAGCACGGCCATGCGGGCTGCAACCAGCGCATTGGTGGTCAGGGCGCTGAGGGAAGGCGGACAGTCGAGGATGATGAAGTCGTATTGCGATGTCAGCGGGGCAAGGGCATTCTTGAGGGCGTATTGATAATTGGGTCTGCTGGGCAGGTAACGCTCGACGAGTTGGGTTTGCTTGTTGGCCGGCAGTAAGTGCACGCCTTTTACTTCGGTAGGAATCAGGACATCCACTGCCGGGGTGGCGTTGAGGAGTGCATCGGCTATTGTGCGGGTCAGTTCCTTGGGGCGGAAACCAAAGCCCAGCCCGAGGTTGCCCTGAGGGTCGAGGTCGACGGCCAGCACTTGATAGCCGGATTCTGCCAGCGTGCTGCTCAGGTTGATGGCGGTCGTTGTTTTGGCAACGCCGCCTTTTTGGCTGCTGATAGCCAGGGTGTACGCCATAGCGATTTCTCCTTGCCGCTATATTTGCTCGGCTTCGTCCACGAACATGATTTGCGTTGCTTCGGCCCGCAGGGCGCGGCGAAGTTCTTCGATAGCGGTTTGCAAGATGATCTGCGGGTCATTGCTTGCCCGGATTTTTGTGGTGATTTCGGTAACCAGCCGTTCGCGCTCGGCTGTTTGTACGGCTTGTTTGAACAGGCGGGCGACTTCGATAGCGCTGCTGATCTGGCGGGCGACCTGCTCCAGCACGCGAATGTCGTTGCTGTCGATTTTGTGTTGCTGTTTGGGAAAGTTCATTGCCAGGATGCCAATGACTTCATCGCGCACAACCAGCGGCACCGCCAAAAGTTGTTTTGTGCCGCGCTTTTGCAGCAGTTCTCGCATGGGGCCGACTTTTTCGTTATTTTCGATGTCGTCAATGAACACTGCCTTGCGGCTGCGGATGGCTTCCTGGAAGAAGGGGACCGTGAACGGCACTTCGATGCCCACAACGTCTGAGCCGGGCGCGCCGGGAGCGTCAGCCGAGGCCGTCAAAATGCCGGTTTTGCCGTCGGGGTTGGCGAGGAGGATGCCGCAGTGCAGGGCGTTGAAGCCGGTTTGCAGGCGGCTGGTGATGTCGTTGAGCAGGACGTCCAGGTCTACATGGGAAGCCGCGACCGAGGTGATTTCGTAGAGCATTTCCAGTTCGCTGGAGTGGCGGCGCACTTCCTCGAGCAGGCGGATGTTGGCGATGATGGCTGCGAGGCTGTTTGCCAGCGTCCGCTGCATGACTTGGTCGTGTTCGTCGTAAGCGTTGGGTTTTGGGCTGGTCAGATCCAGCACGCCGATGAGTTCGCCGCGATAAACCAGCGGGGTTGCCAGTTCCGAGCGCATGTCGGTTGTGCCGAGGATTTCGTCGGAGGTGGATGGGATATCTTCGATGATGGTTTCGA
>JALVOR010000012.1 GCA_027026295.1 Anaerolineales bacterium
TCTTATGTCACCTCGCCGGGGGAAAGAACGGCTTTGTCGTGGAAGTTGGCAATCGCTTAGCCTGAAGAAAATGGAGTGCGGATGAGGCGCACGGGTTGCGAATTGCGAGTGGCGAATTGCGGAAGAATTTTCTGTGTTCTCTGCGCCTCTTCTGTGTTTTTTCGTAACTATTCAGCCAATAGGCCACGGATGAACGCGGATGACGGCGGATAGACGCGGATTTTAGAGCGCCGAGGGCGCCAGGAGAGGCACCTGAGTAACCACGCGCCATTTACCTGTACCCCGCCCCCGCCCGCCTTCTGTGTTTTCTGCGCCTCCTCTGTGTCTTCTGTGTTTTTTCTCTTTGCCGGTCAAAACCAAGCGGCTACAGAAATTCTACCACGGGAAGGGGTGGCAAAACAAAAACCTGCCAGGTCGGCACGGCCTGGCAGGTTGGTCGTCAGAAGTTTGCGGCATGTAACTGTTCAGCCTTGGCAAGAAGAAACCACAGATTATGCAGATTACGCAGAAAGACATCCACAGATTTCACAGATTAGCACAGATTGAGCGAAAAACACTAAAAAGCCCACGCTCACCCTCACTTCTTGGCGGTCTTGGCGTCATCTTGGCGACCTTGGCGACCTAAAAATCTGTGGTTATCTGTGGTCTATTTCCTTGTGGCTGAATAGTTACCGCGGCATTACTTTTGGGCCTGGCTCGCCCGCCACACCTTTTCGGGCGTCACTGGGCCGGTGTCCACCCCGGCGCCTAAGGCATCGTAGACCGCGTTGGCCACCGCGGGCGCGACGCCGTTGAGGGGGTATTCCGAGACCGATTTCACGCCGAAAGGATGGGTCGGCTCGAAGGTTTCCACGAAAATGGTCTTCAGGCGGGGCATTTCGGCAGCCAGCGGCACGTGGTAATCGCGGAAAGAGCGCACCAACGGCTGGCCGTCCTCAGTGTAGGGCATATCTTCGGTGGTGCCGTAGCCCAAACCCTGATTCACGCCGCCTTCCACCTGGCCGGAAGCGGTGATCGGGTTGATGACCACGCCCGCGTCGGCCACGGTGGTGAGGGCATCCACCCAGAACTCGCCGGTTTCCACATCGGCGGTGACTTCGGCAATCTGGATGGCGAAGGGCGGCGGCGAGGCGGGCGCCATGAACGAGGACGCGCCCATGATTTGCTCTTGATTTTCGTGGTGGATGCTGTTGAAGCCGATTTCCCGCAGGGTGACGAAGCGGCCATCGGGCGCAGTGGCTTTGCGGTCGGCGAGCACGATGTCGTCGGGCGAGACCTCGTCGCCGTCGCCGCGGGCGTTGAGCATGGCCGCCGCGCGGATGCGGATGCGCTCGGCCACCTGCGTCGCGGCCTGGGTCGCCGCCGCGCCGCTGACGTAAGTGGTGCTGGAGGCGTAAGCGCCCTTGTCGAACGGCGTGAAGTCGGTGTCGCCGGAAACCACGATGATGTCCTCCAACGGCACGCCCAACACCTCGGCGGCCATCTGCGCTAAGACCGTGTCGGAGCCGGTGCCCAGGTCGGCCGCGCCGACCATCATGTTGAAGGAGCCATCTTCGTTCATCTTGATGAACGCGCCGCCCATGTCCAGTTTGGCGATGGCCGTGCCCTGCATCAGCATAGCCACGCCAATGCCGCGGCGCAAGTGCGGCTTGCCGGGCACTTTGTGCCATTCGGGGTTGCCGTATTTGGCATCCCAGTTCACGGCTTCCTTGGCGCGCTTCACCATCTTTTCCAGCGCGTTGGTCTCGATCGTTTCGGGCGAGGGTGCGCGACCTTCGTTCCACGCGAGGCTGAAGGGGTGGTATTCGCCCTCGCGGAGCGCGTTCTTCAGGCGGAAGGCAATGGAATCCATGCCCAAAGCGCGGGCGATTTTCTCCATGTGGCGCTCCACCGCGAAGAAGCCCTGCGTCGCGCCGTAGCCGCGGTAAGCGCCGGTGGGCACGGTGTTGGTGTAAACCGTGTCGGCGTAGAAGCGGATGTTGGGGTGCTTGCGGTATTCGCCATCGCCCACATAGAGCGCCATGGCCTTGTGGCCGGTGTTGCCCACCACGGTGAGGGCGTGGCCGCCGTAAGCGCCGGTGTCGGAAAGCGCGTACATCTCGTTGGCGGTGATCGTGCCGTCCTTCTTCACGCCGGTCTTGAGACGGATTTTCATGTGGTGGCGCGGGCGACCGGCGGTGAATTCCTCTTCGTCGGTGTAAACATATTTCACCGGCCGGCCGGTGGCAATGGTGAGGTGTGCGGGGACGTCTTCCATCAGCACTTCCTGCTTGCCGCCGAAGCCGCCGCCGATGCGCGGCTTGACCACGCGGATTTTCTTGATGGGCAGGTTGAGCACCGGCGCGAGTTGCCGCCGGGTGTGGAAGGGCACCTGCGTGCTGGTGCGAATCACCAGGCGGTCGTTTTCGTCCCAGTAAGTGATGGCGACGTGCGGCTCGGTGTAAGCCTGATGCGCCCGCGGCACTTCGTATTCGCCTTCGAAGATGTAATCCGCGTCGGCAAAGCCCTTTTCCACATCGCCAATGTCGATACGGATGCGGGCGGCGACGTTCTTGCTGGCGTCGGATTCCCCAAAGTCCACATATTCCGGCTCGTCGTGGATGATGGGCGCGCCTTCTTTGAGCGCATCTTCGGGGTCGATGATGACGGGCAGTTCCTCGTATTCCACCTCAATGAGTTCGAGGGCTTTTTCGGCAATCTCTTCGGTCTCCGCGGCCACGAAGGCGACGCGGTCGCCCACAAAGCGCACTTTGTTGTCCAGCGAGAAGGTGTCCAATGGGCCGGGGATGGGGTCGGACTGCCCCGCGGTGGAATACACCACGCGCGGGATGTCCTTCCACGTGAGCACGGCGTGGACGCCGGGCAGGGCTTTGGCTTTGGAAGTGTCAATGCGCTTGATGCGGGCGTGCGCCACGGGAGAGCGCAGCACCTTGGCAATCAACATGCCGGGCATGTCGAAATCTTCGGCAAAGGCGGGCTTGCCCTGCACCAGTTTGAGCGCGTCCACCTTGCGCTCGGGTTTGCCCACGCGGCGGTAGGCTTCCACCTGCGGCACGGGGTTGATTTCGGGCATGACCTCCGCGGCGAACTGATGGGCTTTTTCCTCATCGCCGCGCATCCGCGCCGCGGCCAGCAGCACCGCCTTGACCGGCTTTTCGTAGCCGGTGCAGCGGCAAATCACGCCCGAAAGCGCGTCGCGCACTTCCTGCTCGGTGGGGTTGGGGTTCTTGTCCAGCAGATGCTTGGCGGTGAGCACCATCGCGGGCGTGCAGAAGCCGCACTGAATGGCGCCCACTTCCACAAAGGCCTCTTGGATGGGGTGCAAATCCAAAGTGAAATCCCAGCCGGTCTTCTGCCCGCCGAGGGCATCCACAGTTTGGATTTGGTGACCGGCCGCCTGCGCGGCGAGCAGCGAGCAGGAATACACCGGCTTGCCGTCCAAAAGCACGGTGCACGCGCCGCACGTGCCGTCGTTGCAGCCGCGCTTGACGCTGGTGTAGCCCAGTTCGCGGAGGGCGTCCAGCAAAGAGGTATCAGCCGAGATTTCTACGGCGTGTTGTTTTCCGTTGACATTGAGGGTGGCTTCCATAACACAAACTCCTGTAAATTCATAATCCACCGGTTCTCACCGATGGGAATCACAGAAAACACAGAGTTTGTAAGTTTCTGTGAAATCTGTGCTCATCCGTGTAATCTGTGGTTTTCACTCTACCGAAATTAGGGCACGGCGGACGAGGACAGCGGCGACTTCGCGGCGATATTCGGCGCTGGCGCGGTGGTCGGCGGCTTCGTAAGCAGCGTTGCGGGCGGCTTCGACTGCGCCTGCAGCATCGGGGCCATCCATTGCCAGATGCGGGGCATCGCCCCAGCCGCCAAGCACAATGCGGGTGCGCCCCGAAGGCCACTGCGCCACGGCAACCACCACCAGCGGGCGGGAAAGCGGCGAGGGCGCGACGGTTTCCAGCGCGAATTTGGCGTTGGCGGGGATGGTGACTTTGGTAATCAGTTTGCCGCGCAGATGATCCCAGCGGAAGGGATAGAGTTCGCCCAAGGGCAGCACTTCGTCGTCGGGGGCGAGAGTCAAGCGAGCGTCCAACGCCATCATCGCGATGGCAAAAGGCGAAATGCCGTCGGCCGCAACCAGGGTGCCCGCCACGGTTTGCAGGAAGCGACGGGTGTAGGGGGTTTCCAGATGGGCGGCTTCCTTGAGGGCTTGGGGAAGGTCGGCATCCACCAATGCCTGCAGCGGCGTGGTTGCGCCAAGGTCGGTGAAATTGCCGCGGGGGGTAATACCTTCCAGCCCCAGGTCCTGCAGATCCACCACGGCGACGCCTTCCTGGGGCAGCGTCGCGGGGCGCTGCTGGGTGTTCAGAAAAGCCCCGCCAGCCAGCGGCACGGTGAAAGGCGTTTCACGTGCCAGCAGGGCGAGGGCTTCTTCAAGGGTTTGGGGACGATGATATTCCAGGTGCATGGTTCACTCCTCGGGGTTGCAATCGGGGTAAACTTTCCAGCCGAGCGTGTCGGCGTCCATTTGAGCGAGTTCTTCGTCGGGCACGGCAAGCAGCATGCTTTCGGCTTCGGCAAGGGGCTGGGCGGTCTCGGCGTCTTCCTCGGCGAGGAAAACGCCGCCCCAGGCGGTAACGACGCGCCCCCGGTCTTTCACGACGCGCCCCACAATGCGCAGGGGCACGCCCACTGGCACGTGCTGGCGGTATTTTACCGTCAACCGGGCGGTGAACAGCAGGCGGGCAGTGGCAGGGTCAATGCCCATCACCGAGCGCCCCACCACTTCGTCCAGCAACGAAGCCACGATGCCGCCGTGCGCCATGCCAGGATAACTCTGATACTGTTCAGGGATGGTGTACCAGGCGGTGACTTCGTCTTTGCCGGTCTGGTAAAAGCAGGCTTTCAGGCCATAGGGGTTGTTCAAACCGCACACGAAGCAGTGCAGGGAATTCGGCTGGAGGACAGAACGCAGTTCGGGGCGCATCATTGCCCCCTGGGGTTTGCCGCTGGAAGCAGAGAATGGCGGCTTCATAGGCCCTCCCACAGGGCATGTTGGGTTGGTTCGATGGCATGCGACACAGGGGCGCGGGCGGCGAATTCGGGGAAGGCGTCGGCGACCAGACGCAAGTCGCGCGGCCAGTCCAGGTCCCGGGCAAGCCCTTCGCGGTGCACTACCGCTGCCGGCAGTCCGGCCTCCTTCGCCAGGGCGAGGTGGTGGTTAAAGGAATGCGGCCCGTAGGCGAATTCCATTGCGCCCAGGGGGCTCATCACCAGCCCGTTGGTGCCGTGCCCGCTGGCGTTGGGCGCCAGTGCCACCCCTTTGGGCTGGGGGAGGGCCTCCAGCAGCGCCGCGACGTCTTCTGCGGTGAGCAGGGGAAGGTCAGCAGGCAGCACCAGCAGCGTGGAAACCGCCGCGGCGCGCAGCAGCATGGTTGCCCGTTTGAGGGCGAGGTTGAGTTGGGAATTGCCCTGCTCTTGCAAGGTGTGCGCGCCGTAATCGCGGGCCAACGCTAACGCGGCGCTGTCGCGGCTGACGACCAGCGTTCGTTCGATGGCAGGCACTTGTTGAAGAATCTCCAGCGTGTGCGTGAAAAGGTACCGGTTGAGTTGCGTGCGTTCCTGCACGCTGAGCACGCCCGCCAGGCGGGATTTCCCCCGCCGCAGCGGTTTGACGGGAACCACAGCCACAACGGTCAATGGTCACTCCTTGAACGCCGACGGCGGTTGCGACCGCCGGGCGAGATAGTCTTGCAACGCTTTGGGCAGCGGCGCACCTGCGGCGTGTTCTGCGGTTACGGGTTCGCCAAACACCTGGGCAATGGGCACGTAACCTGCCCAAACGGGCAAATCACTGTCGGCGGGTTCGTCGTGGGGCATACCGGTGCGTACTTTTGCCGACGCGCTTTCGATGGTGATTTCGGCCACTGCCACACCGCGGATGGCCTCCAGCGACGGCTGGTTGGTTTCCTGCCAGTGGCCGGGCACCAGCCGCTCGGTCAGCCAGTAGAGGGCTTCCTGCTTTTCGGCGGGGTCTTCCAGCAGGCGGCCACGCCCAAACAGCACCACCGAGCGGTAATTGACCGAGAGACCTTTGACGGCCTTGGTGACCACCAGCCCGTCAATCAGGGCAACGTTGACCGCCACCTCGTGCCCTGCGCCGATGTGCTGCAGCAGGTTGTTGCCCACTGCCCCGTGCAACAGCAGGGCGTCGCCGCGGCGGGCATAAAGCGTAGGGATGACCATCGGGCGCCCTTCTTGCACGAAGGCAACCTGGCACACCATGCCTTCATCCAAAATGGCGTAGACGGTTTCCCTGTCATAGTGGCCGCGTTTGGCATAGCGGCGCACGCGATTACGCTCGGTGACGGGGAAAGCCTCAGTGGGGGGCGAAGCGGGTTTGGGAGTTTTCAAGGGAAGCATCTCCTTGGAAGCAAATGTCCACTGATCTCACAGATTTGCACCGATTTTGCACGCGCCTTTAGCATCTTGAATGAATATTCGCGCACATCCGCGGCCTGTTTTCTTCGGGATGAATCAGCGTCTAAATTGTATCACGCGCGCCGCGCACCCAGGCCAGCACTTCGGCAGCCAAAGCGTGTCGTTTTGCGGAGGAAGTCATCATGGTGTCGGTCACAAGGACGTGGGGTGCAATGTCGCGTACGGTGGCAGCCTGGTCGGCATCTGTTTTGTCCAGCACGAAATGGGAAATCAGCCCGCGGTAGTGCGCTGCCACCGCGGCGGCAGAAGGCGTGACGCCCAATTCGCGAAACATCTTGGCAGCGGGGCCTTTGACGGCTTCCCCGCCCACAATGGGAGAAACCGCCGCGACGGGTTTGCCTGCGAGGGCTTCCAGCACGCCGGGGATGGCTAAAATCGGGGCAATGCTCACGAAGGGGTTGGAAGGGGCAAGCAGCACGGCGTCGGCGACGCGCAGGGCTTCCAGCACACCGGGGGCGGTTTTGGCATTTTCTGCGCCCGCAAAGCGGAAACCGCGCACCCGCGGCTGCCAGCGCCGATGGACGAAGTATTCCTGAAACGCCAGTTCGCCTTCGTCGGTGAGCACCATGGTGGGCACGGCGTCGTCGGTAACAGGCAGCACGCGAGCGGGAATGCCCCACGCTTTGCAGAAATCTGCCACGATGCGGCTGAGAGGCTGGCCGGATTGCAGGCGGCGGGTGCGTTCCAGGTGGGTTGCCAGATCCAGATCGCCCAGGCGGAACCAGTCAGGGCCGCCTAACACTGCGACGGCTTCCATGACCCGCCACGATTCGCCGCGCCGCCCCCAGCCCGTGGCGGGGTTTTCCAGCCCGGCGAGGGTGTAGCAGACGGTGTCCAAATCGGGGCAGATTTTGAGGCCGAAGTGGGTGAAGTCGTCGCCGACGTTGACCACCACGGTGAGGTCGGCAGGGTTGGGGAGGGCGCTTTGCACCCCGGCGGCGAACTTTGCCCCGCCTACGCCGCCTGCCAGAACGACAGTGTGCATGGGGTTGCTCCGATGAGCGGGTGGGATTTTGGGTGTTCGGTTTCCACCGATTGAAAACCACAGAAGGTATAGAAAGAAAACTGTTTTGCGCCCTTGGCGTTAGTGGCGACCACTGCTTTTGGGTTTACATCGCAAGCCATCTGAACGGCTACGGTGTGCTTCGACTCTATCCGAAAAATATCGTGGCGGTGTCATTGCGAGCCCCCCCTCGCTGCGCTCGGCG
>JALVOR010000013.1 GCA_027026295.1 Anaerolineales bacterium
CCCGAGAACTGCCGCGTCACCCACAGCGGTGGCCTCACCCACGCTGCTGTCTCCGCCCACGCCGCCTTCCCAAAGCCACCTCGCCGCCGCCCTGCAAGAGAACCCCGTTTTGGCCGTGCAAAACGGCACCGACACCCCCCGCCTCGCCTGCCGCACCGCCCGCCTGCTGCAACAGTGGGGTTTCACCCAGGTCACACCCGGCAACGCCGACGAAAACGCCTCCCAAACCCTGCTGCTGGAATACACCGCCAGGCCCCACACCCTCGCGCTCCTCAAAGACGTTTTCGGCGTCACCGACGACCGCGTGCGCTACTTCTCTGCAGCCAGCCCGCCTGCCGACATCGTCATCATCCTGGGCGAGGATTGGGCGGACAGCGGCCAGGTAAGCGCCATCGGCTGCGAAAATTAGACCAATCTCATGGACGTGCTCACCGGTACCGTCGAGCGCATCACCTACTACAACGCCGAAAACGGCTATACCGTGCTGCGCCTGCGCCCCAGCCGCCCAATTGCGGGCATGGGGCGCGACGGCCTGATTACCGTGGTGGGCAACCTGCCCGAAGTTTCACCGGGGGAACACCTTGAACTGACCGGACGCTGGAAAACCCACAGCCAATATGGGCGGCAATTCGCCGCCGAAACCTGCCGCCAGACCTTGCCCGCCAGCGCCGAGGGCATCCGCCGTTACCTGGGCTCGGGGCTGGTGCGGGGCATCGGGCCGGGCATGGCAAAGCGCATCGTGGATGTTTTCGGCGCGCAAACGCTGGAAATCCTCGACCGCGCCCCCCACCGCCTGCTGGAAGTCCCCGGCATCGGCCCCAAGCGCGCCGCCCGCCTGCGGGAAGCCTGGGAAGCCCAAAAACACATCCGCCACATCATGCTCTTTTTGCACGAGCACGGCATCACCACCGGGCTGGCCGTCAAAATCTACAAAACCTACGGCGACGACGCGCTGGAAGTCGTCCGCAACGACCCCTACCGCCTGGCCGCCGACATCCACGGCGTGGGCTTCAAAACCGCCGACAAGGTGGCCCGCGCCCTCGGCCTGCCCGAAGACCACCCCTCGCGCCTGCAGGCCGGGCTGGTGTATGCCCTCAACAAAGCCGCCGAAGACGGCCACACCTTCCTGCCCCGCGAGGCGCTGCTGGCGCAGGCGGCGGAACTCCTCGGCCAGCCCGCCGAAGCGTTAGCAGCCCCCCTCGCGGCGCTGGAAGCCGACGGGCGGGTGGTGGTGGAAAACGTGCCACTGCCGCAGGTGCGGCTGGCGGGCAAAGGCGGCGTGGCCGAAGCGCAAGCGCCTTACCTCACCACGGGCGTCTTCCTGCCCGCCTTCCACACCGCCGAAACCGGCATCGCCGAGCGCCTGAAAGCCCTGCTGGAAGCCCCCAGCCGCCTGCCCCGCGGCGCGCTGCCTTCCCTGCCCCCCGAACTGACTGCCACCCAGGCGCGCGCCGTGCAAACTGCCCTCACCCGCGCCGTGACCGTGCTCACCGGCGGGCCGGGCACGGGCAAAACCACCACCGTGCGCGCGCTGATTGCCGTGCTGGAAGCCCGCCGCGTGCGCTATGCCCTGGCCGCCCCCACCGGGCGCGCCGCCCAGCGCCTTGCCGAAGCCACCGACCGCGAAGCCGCCACCGTCCACCGCCTGCTGGCCTACAAGCCCGGCCAGGGCTTTGGCTACCACCTCGCCAACCCCCTGCCGGTGGAATTCCTGGTGGTGGACGAGGCTTCCATGCTGGACACCACCCTCACCTATCACCTGCTGGGGGCGTTGGCGCCGGGCACCCACCTGCTGCTGGTGGGCGATGTAGACCAACTGCCCTCGGTGGGCGCGGGTGATGTGCTGCGGGAAATCATTGCCTTCCCCGCGGTGGCTACCGTGCGGCTGGAAACCATCTTCCGGCAGGCGGCGGATTCCCTCATCATCACCAACGCCCACCGCATCAACCGCGGCGAAATGCCCGTCTTCCCCAAAAACGCCCGCGACTTCTTCCTTTTCCCCGCCCGCGACCCGCAGGAAGCCGCCGACTGGGTGGTAGAAGTCGTCACGAAGCGCATCCCGCGGCGGTTTGGCCTGCACGCCCCGCGGGAAATCCAGGTCATCGCCCCCATGTACCGCGGCCCGGCGGGGGTGCACGCGCTGAACGCCCGCCTGCAGGCCGCCCTCAACCCGCCCGCGGCGGGCAAAGCCGAGCGGGCGCTGTTCGGGCAGGTCTTCCGGGTGGGCGATTGGGTGATGCAAACCCAAAACAACTACGATTACGACGTCTTCAACGGCGACCTGGGCGAAATTGTGGCATTAGATGGCGTGCAGCAGCGCTTAGTGGTGGATTTCGGCGGGCATCGGGTGGCTTACGACTGGAGCGAAGCCGACCAACTGGTGCTGGCTTATGCCATTTCGGTGCACAAGGCGCAGGGGGCAGAATTCCCTGCGGTGGTGGTGCCGATGGTCACGCAGCATTACATGATGCTGCAGCGTAACCTGCTCTATACCGCCGTGACGCGGGCACAGCGCTTGTGCGTGCTGGTGGGGCAAAAGCGCGCCATCGCCCTGGCGGTAAAAAACACCAACGCCCGCCAGCGTTTTACCGCTTTGCGGCATTTTCTGGCGCAGTAGCCGTGCGAATCTGAAAAACCTGGCCGCGGATGAAAGCGGATAATCACAAATGCTCGCGGGTTTGTAGAACGCCAAGCCCGCCAAGACGGTGCCAAGGTCGCCAAGAAATGGAAGTGAACGGTGGGCTTTTTCGTAACTGCTCAGGCCCAACGAAGGAAAACCACAGAGGGCACAGAAGTACCACAGAAAACACAGAGGAGGCTGTACCGAATTGACAAATTCCTTTGTGATTGCTTAGCCTGAACCTGAGCAGTTGTCATTGCGAGCCGCCGAAGGCGGCGTGGCAATCCCCCACAAACCCACGGAGGAGATTGCTTCGCTCGCTGATGCTCGCTCGCAATGACATCCCAGAGCGTCACCCTTTCTAAGCAGATGTACTGAGCAGTTACTTTTTTTCGTCCAATCTGTGCCCATCTGTGAAATCGGTGGATATTTTTCTGCGTAATCTGTGGTTTCTTTCCCCCCAGGAGGTTTGCGATGGACAATGTTTTCCCTTCCCGCCACCCTTTGGTAGCCCACAAACTGACCATCCTGCGCGACAAACACACTGCGCCCAAGGATTTTCGCGACCTGGTACGTGAAATCGCCACGCTGCTGACCTACGAAGCCACCGCCGACCTGCCCACCCGCCCCGCCACAGTGGAAACCCCGCTTGCGCCTGCCCGCGGCATTGAGGTAGACGACAAAATCGGGCTGGTGCCGATTTTGCGCGCCGGGCTGGGCATGGTGGAAGGCGTGTGGGCGCTGCTGCCCGCAGCGCAGGTGTGGCACATCGGCCTGTACCGCGACGAGGAAACCCTGCGCCCGGTGGAATACTACAACAAACTCCCTGTGGAGCCGACCGTTTCCCTCTGCCTGGTGCTCGACCCCATGTTAGCCACCGGCGGCTCTGCCGTCGCCACGGTGGATATCCTCAAACGCTGGGGCGTGCGGCGCATCAAGTTCGTGGGCATCATCGGCGCGCCGGAGGGCATCGCACTGTTGCAGGAACATCACCCCGATGTGCCCATCCACCTTGCCGCCATCGACGAGCGGCTGAACGAAAACGGCTACATCCTGCCCGGCCTGGGCGATGCCGGCGACCGGCAGTTTGGGACGGCATAAAGTCGTTGTGGGGTCGGGCAGCCGGATAGTCGGGCGGTCGCCTTCCCAAACGTAACTACTCGGCCTGCTTGCGATGGGAGCACGAAGGGGCACTTAGACTCTATCCAAAAAATATCGTGATGGTGTCATTGCGAGCCCCCCCTCGCTGCGCTCGGCGCAGGCTCCGGGGCGAAGCAATCCCCTTTTTATCGGTCAGGAGACTGCTTCGGCGGGCTTCGTCATTGCTCAGCCCGCCTCGCAGTGACACATCTGCAAAGAATTTTCGGATAGGCTCTTAACGCAAAGTCGCAAAGAAGGCAAGGAGCGATGTCAATTTAGCATGGTGTTGCCTCGGTTTTCTACAAATTAACGAAGTAACGCTTCACGAATTGCCCCGTTTCTGTGTTCTCTGTGGCGCTTCTGTGCTTTCCTTGTTTTTTCAACCTGCGATTCCCCCTCATCAAGGCTAAACCGCTGCCCTCAAATGCAAAATCCCCCTCTCTTCCCGTTTGGGAAAAGAGGGGGATTTGTCGTCACGGCAAGGCGTTCAGCCTACCCCACCTGCTCGCGCCCCATGTCGCGCAGCACGGTGTGCAAAATGCCGCCGTTGCGGTAGTACACCACTTCCATCGGCGTATCCAGCCGCACCGTGGCTTTGAAGACGGTCTCGGAGCCGTCGTCTTTCACCGCCCGCACCGTCACATCGCTCAACGGCTCTAAGTCGTTGCTCAGCCCTTCGATGTGATACACCTCGTGCCCGGTCAGGCCCAGGCTTTGGGCGCTTTCGCCTTCCTTGAACTGCAACGGCAGCACGCCCATGCCCACTAAGTTGGAGCGGTGAATGCGCTCGTAGGACTGGGCAAGCACGGCTTTCACGCCCAGCAACAGGGTGCCCTTGGCCGCCCAGTCGCGGCTGGAGCCGGTGCCGTATTCCTTGCCTGCGACAACCACCAGCGGCACGCCCTCTTCCTGATATTTCATCGCCGCGTCGTAAATGGTCATCTGCTCGCCATCAGGCAGGTGGAGGGTGTAGCCGCCTTCTACGCCCGGCACCAGTTTGTTGCGCAGGCGGATGTTGGCAAACGTGCCGCGCATCATCACTTCGTGGTTGCCGCGGCGCGAGCCGTAGGAGTTGAAATCCTTGGGCTGTACGCCTTTGGAAATCAGGTATTTGCCCGCGGGGGAATCGGGCGGAATGCTGCCCGCCGGCGAGATGTGGTCGGTGGTGATGGAATCGCCCAACAGCGCCAGCACCCGCGCACCGTGGATTTCTTCGATGGGCGGCTCTTCCAGCCCCAGCCCCACGAAGAAGGGCGGCTCCTGGATGTAGGTGGAATCGGGGTTCCAGTCGTAAATTTCACCCTCGGGGCTGGGCTGCTGGTTCCACATTTCGTTGCCGGTGAACACATCCGCGTATTTTTCTTTGAACAGGTCGGGCTTGACATACTCGGCGATGGTCTGCAAAATCTCTTCGCTGCTGGGCCAGATATCGCGCAGGTAAACCGGGTTGCCTTCCTGATCGTGGCCTAAGGGGTCGGTTTCCAGGTTGATGTCCACCGTGCCGGCGATGGCGTAGGCCACCACCAACGGCGGCGACATCAGGTAGTGCGCCTTGACCAGCGGGTGCACCCGGCCTTCGAAGTTGCGGTTGCCGGAACTCACCGCGGAGACCACCAGGTCGCCTTCGGTGATGGCGCGCGCCACTTCCGGCGGCAACGGGCCGCTGTTGCCGATGCAGGTGGTGCAGCCGTAGCCCACCACGTGGAAGCCCAGTTCGGCCAGCGGCTCCAGCAGGCCCGACTGGCGCAGGTATTCGGTCACCACGCGGGAACCCGGCGCAAGGCTGGTCTTGACATACGGCTTGCTCAGCAAGCCCTTTTCACGCGCCTTCTTGGCCAGCAGGCCCGCGCCCACCAGCACCGAGGGGTTGGAGGTGTTGGTGCACGAGGTGATGGCCGCAATCACCACCGAGCCGTGGGTGATTTCGGTTTCCTGCCCGTTGCGCACTAAGGCGACCTTCTTCTCGGTCTCTTCGGGCTTGAGGCCAAAGCCGTGCAGGCCGGCTTCGTTGGTGAGCGCCTTGCGGAAGGCGTTGCCCAGTTCGGGCATGGGGATGCGGTCTTGCGGGCGCTTGGGGCCAGCCACGCAGGCGCGCACGTCGCCCAGGTCCAGTTCTAAGGTGTCGGTGAATTCGGGTTCGGGCGCGTCGTCGGTGCGGAAGAGGCCCTGTGCTTTGGTGTAGCGTTCCACCAGGTCGATGAGTTCTTCCGAGCGGCCGGTGAGACGCAGGTAGTTGAGGGTTTCCTGATCCACGGGGAAGAAGCCCATGGTCGCGCCGTATTCGGGCGCCATGTTGCCGATGGTGGCGCGGTCGGGCAGGCTGAGGGCGCTCACGCCAGGGCCGTAGAATTCCACGAACTTGCCCACCACGCCCTTCTGGCGCAGCATGTTCACCACGGTAAGCACCAGGTCGGTGGCGGTCACGCCTTCCTTGAGTTGGCCGTAGAGTTTGAAGCCGATGACGTCGGGGGTGACCATGTAAATCGGCTGGCCTAAGATGGCGGCTTCGGCCTCGATGCCGCCCACGCCCCAGCCCACCACGCCGAGGCCGTTGATCATCACCGTGTGGCTGTCGGTGCCCACCAGCGTGTCGGGGAAAGCCACTACGTCGTCGCCGTCTTTGGCGGTCATCACCACCTTGGCGAGGTATTCCAGGTTGACCTGGTGGATGATGCCGGTGTCGGGCGGCACCACGCGGAAGTTGTCGAAGGCTTTCTGCCCCCAGTGCAGGAATTCGTAGCGTTCGCGGTTGCGCTGGAATTCCACCTCGGCGTTGCGCAGCCAGGCGTCGGGGGTGCCGAAGAAGTCCACCTGCACCGAGTGGTCGATCACGAGGTCAACGGGGATGAGGGGGTTGACGGCTTCGGCATCGCCGCCGAGGCGCGCCATCGCGGAGCGCATCGCGGCCAGGTCGACCACCGCGGGCACGCCGGTGAAGTCCTGCATCACCACCCGGGCAGGCTGGTAAGGCAGCGTAGGGCGGTGGTCGGCTTGCGGCTTCCAACCGGCCAGGTTGACCACATCCTGCTCGGTGATCTCCACCCCATTGGCCTGTCGCAGCACCGATTCCAGCATCACGCGGATGGAATAGGGCAGTTTGGCGATGTTGGTCAGCCCTTGCTTTTCCAGATAATCAAGGCGGTAAATGACAAAATTGCCGTGTGGCGTCTTCAGCACATCACGGGCAGCGGCAAAAGGATTGCTCATCGGTCACTCCTTAGATAAAAATTTCCCACAGTGCGGGTTTTCAGTTGCCAAAGGGATACCTTTCAAATTATACTACGACCACGCCTGTTACTTTCTCGGAAAGGGAGTTCCCATGCCAACCCATGACAAACCGCTGGAAGGCATCCGCGTCGTCGACCTGAGCCGCCTGCTGCCCGGCCCGTACCTCACCCAACTGCTGGCCGACCTGGGCGCGGAGGTCATCAAGGTGGAAACCCCGCGCGTCGGCGACTACGCCCGCATCGCGCCGCCGGAAATCGGCCTCGCGGGGCTGTTCCCCGCGGTGAACGCGGGCAAGAAAAGCCTTGCGGTCAACCACCGCAAGCCCGAAGGCCGGGAAATCCTCTACCGGCTGGTGGCCGCGGCCGATGTGTTCGTGGAGGGCTTCCGCCCGGGCGCGGTGAAGCGCTGGGGGCTGGATTACGCAACCCTGCGGGAAATCAACCCGCGCTTGGTGTATCTCTCCCTTTCCGGCTACGGGCAGAGCGGCCCTTACCGCGACCGCGCCGGCCACGACCTGAACTACCAGGCCATCGGCGGTTCGCTGGGGCTGAACGGCCTCGCGGGCGGGCCGCCGGTGCCGCCTTCCATTCCGTTGGCCGATTTGGGCGGGGCGACGTTTTCCGCCATCGCGGTGCTGGCCGCGCTCCTCGGCCGCGAGCGTACCGGCCAAGGCATGTATTTGGACATGGCCCTGGCCGACGCGGTGGTGGCGTGGATGGCGCCCCTCGCTGGCGGCCCGTACTTTGCCGAAGGCATCCGCCCCGAACGGGGCAAAATGCCCCTCGCGGGCGGGCTGCCGTGCTTCAACGTTTACGAAACCGCGGACGGACGCTACGTGTCCCTCGCGCCCGTGGAGCCGCACCTGTGGGGCAACTTCTGCCGCGCGGTGGGGCACGAGGAATGGCAGCCCCGCCAGTGGGATGCCGACCTCATCCCCGAACTGCAGGCGCTTTTCCGCACCCGCACCTTGGCCGAATGGGTTGCCCTGGCCGACGCGGTGGATACCTGCCTGGAACCGGTGCTGGATTACGAAGAGACGCTGCAGCACCCGCAAATCCGCCACCGGGGCTTGGTGCTGGAAGACGAGGAAGGCCGCGCGGTGGGTATTGCTTCGCCCTTCCCGTTCGTGCCCCGCGGCGAGCGCCCGCCCGCGCCCGCCTTGGGCGAGCACAGCGCCGAGATTTTGCGCGGCTTGGGCTATGCAGATGAAGAAATCGCCGGGCTGGAAGCCCGCGACGTGATCAAAACCTGATCGCCGCCCCATTGCGCGCTGTGCTACAATTTAACTGCACGGCCTTGGGAAAACAGCCCGAGGATGGAGATAGATTTTTCGGGCACCGGGGCCGCGGGGAAGGCAACGCAGAGGCACAGCAAAATCTGCAACATTCTGTGGTTGCCTTGGGCAAGGAGGCGGGACGATGAAAACAGCATTGGATGTTCGCCCCTCACCGATTGCCGGAAGGTGGTATCCGGGCGACCCGCAGCAGTTGACAGCAGAAGTCGACCGCTACATCGCTGCCGCTCGCCCCAATTTACCGCCGCTGGAGGGCGAAGTCATCGGGCTGGTTGCCCCTCATGCCGGGCTACCCTATTCGGGGCCGGTGGCGGGCTACGCTTTCGCTGCAGTGGAAGGAAAAACGCCCGACGTGGTCGCCGTGCTTTCCCCCATGCATCACCCTTACCCTTATCCCCTGCTTACCACCGCCCACGCCGCCTACGCCACCCCTTTGGGCGAAGTGCCCGTGGCCCGCGAGGCGCTGGATGCCTTCCAGCAGGCGTTGGGCGAGGAAATTGCTGCCGTTGCCAACGACCCCGAGCACTCGCTGGAAATTGAACTGCCCTTCCTGCAACGGGCATTGGGCAAGCCGTTCCGCCTGCTGCCGCTGATGATGCGCGATTACCGCCCCCAAGTATGTCGCGCCGCGGGCGAGGCGCTGGCCAAGACGCTGGCAGGGCAAAACGCCCTCATCGTCGCCAGCAGCGACCTTTCCCACTATTACCCCGAAACCGTGGCGCGCCCGCTGGATGAAAACATGCTCGCCCGCATTGCTGCGATGGACCCGGAAGCCGTGCTCATTGCCGAAGCCGAAGGCGCCGGCTTTGCCTGCGGGGCAGGCCCTATTGCCGCCATGTTGTGGGCAGCCCAACGAATGGGCGCAAACAAGGCCGTGGTGCTGCGGCGAGCTTCCTCTGGCGACGTGTTGGGTGATTACAGTTCGGTGGTGGGCTACGGCGCCGTTGCCGTGCTGCGGGCAGGCTAAGCCTCTATCCGAAAAATACAGTGGTAGTGTCATTGCGAGCCCCCCTCGCTGCGCTCGGCGCAGGCTCCGGGGCGAAGCAATCCCCCTTTTTATCGGTCAGGAGACTGCTTCGGCGGGCTTCGTCATCGCTCAGCCCGCCTCGCAGTGACACATCTGCAAAGAATCTTCGGATAGGCTCTAAGCCTTGGTAAAGAAAAACCGCTTGACGAAGCAACGAATTGACGAGTTACGAAGCATGTATAATTAGACGGGCACAGCCCACACCCTTTTTCAGGAGGAAATCACGATGGGCGCAGCACGCGAGGTTTACCCGGTCGAAATTGCAGGCGTCCGGCGCGAATTGCCGCTGTTCGAGGTCGCCCCGGGGGTGCGCATCGCCGTGCTCAACATCCTGGGCGATGTGGAACTCACCGAAGCCGCCGCCGAGGCGCTGGCAGAACGACTAAAGGGCACTGCTTACGATACGCTGGTTACTGCCGAGGCCAAGAGCATCCCCCTCATTTACGCGCTGGCAGTGCGCACGCGCAAGCCATACGTGGTGCTCCGCAAAGCCTACAAGCCTTACATGGGCGAAACCATTCGTGCGGAAACCCTTTCCATCACCACTGGCAAGCCGCAGACTTTGTATCTGGACGACAAAGACCGCAGCCTGCTGGCAGGCAAACGGGTGGTGCTGGTAGACGATGTCATCAGCACCGGCTCGACGCTGCAGGGCATGCGCCTGGTAGTGGAAAAGGCCGGCGGCGAAGTGGTTGCCGAGGCCGCCATCTTCACCGAGGGCGACCGCGCCAAATGGCGCGATGTGATTGCCCTGGGGCACCTGCCGGTGTTCACCGACTGAAAAGTCCCCGCAACGCACAAACTTACGCCCCCGAGGTTTCTCGGGGGCGTGTTTTTCATTAGGCGGGCAGTCTGCCGCGGGCACGGTGGGGTTAGTAACGCAGCAGCGCCCCGATGTGGCCGATTTCTTCCAGCGGGCGCGGCACCATTTCGACTTCGGCGCCTTCATCCAGCGCCCGGTGGACAATCATCTCCACCGCGTCGGGCACTTCCTCGAACCTGCCGCCGCAGAAGGGGCAGGTTTCCAGTGCCTGCGTCGTGGGAAAGCCACACGAGGTGCAGCGGTAGCCCGCTTCCTGATAGCCTTCTTCGGCGACCACGATGTGCGCCCGCCCTTCATGGACAGCGCCCAAGGTCTCATCCAGCCCCACCACGGCAAGGCCGCCCTTGGCGGCTTCCACGCGGATGCGCTCGACGAGGCGGGCTTCCTGCCGACGTTCGGCTTCGGCGCCGATTTCCATGGCTTTTTGCCATACCTCGGCCCGTCCGGCTTTCATCTCCATGGGGAAAGTACCCACCACCAGGCTCTGCCACCGCTTTGGCAACATCTTGCGGAAGAGGGCAATGTTCTCTTCGCTGCCGCCGATGAGCACGCGCCGCACCTTGTGCGTGTTGAAGAAGCGCACCGCGGCTTGCGCCGCATGGCGCATGTTACGCTCAATGACTTCCTCGATGTAATTATCCAGCCCAGGCGCGCCAACCCGCCGCCCCGGGGCAGATGAACCGCCGCCCGCTTTCACCTTGCGCACCTCTTCGCCCTCAACGCCTTCCTCTTCTTCCAACACGCCGAGGTGGAACACGAAGAAGCGGGCGCGGGTCTTGTCGATGAGCACCACGCCATAGTGCCCGTAAGCATCAAAGAGGGAAACCAGCGGGCGGATATAGGGGTGGCCGCCTTCCCAAAACAGGTCGCGCAACCTTACCTGCATCACATACACACGGAAAAAACCGGCATCCTCCGAGGCAAACACAGCCACGCCCCGCCCGCTCCAGTCGTGGTTTTCGTTGAAGTAGCGCATCACGGCGTCGGCGTTCGCCTGATTGCGGGCTTTCTTAAGCATCGCCCGCAAACGGGCGCGGTGGTCATTGGGGTTGCCGAGCGTGGGATCGGTGTTGAGGTACACCGAAAGTACTGACGGCTCGAAGGTGAGTCCAGCAAGTTCACGTAAATCCTGAACGGTTACGACGTGTTCTGCCATGACGACACCTCCTTGGCGTTGGGAACGAAACAACAGGCAGACAGAAACCGGAACCTAACGCGGGCGCTTGCCCAACGTCAGGTCAATATCCATTTGCTTGCCATCGCGCAACACCGTGAGCGTGATGGTGTCACCAGGACTGGTGTAGGTGAAAAGGTAGTGCAGCAGGTCGTTAAATTCCCGCACCGGGTGGCCGTCCACGGCCACGATCAAATCGCCGCCGCTGGGAATCGTATCGGATTTACTGTCTTCGCCAAACGTCTCGGCGCCCTTGAGGCCCGCCTTGTCTGCCGGGCTGTCGGGCACCACGGCGATAATATACGCCCCGCCGGTCTTGGGCAGCCCAAGTTGTTCGATTTCTTCCAGCGAGAGGTCATCCAGGCTGCTAATGCCCAGATAGGGGTAATCGTAGCGGCCATCTTCGATGAGGACAGGCACCACGCGCTTCACGATGTTGCTGGGCACAGCAAAACCAATGCCGGTGTTGGTGGGTTCGCCGCCCAGCCCGAAGTTGGTGGTGCGGATGGCGCGGTTGATGCCAATCACCCGTCCCTGCAAATCGAGCAGGGGGCCGCCCGAGTTGCCGGGGTTGATAGGGGCATCGGTCTGAATCGTATCGCCTGTGGTGAAATAACCACCTTGCTGAGATTCGTGCTCGGAAGGCAGCGTGCGCCCCAAGGCCGAGACCACACCCACGGTCATCGTGCCTTTCAGGCCAAAGGGGTTGCCCATGGCCACGGCAATCTGCCCTACCTGCACCTTGTCGGAATCCGCCAGTGGAAGGGGATGGAGTTCGTCGGCGGGGGTGTCTTCTACCTTGATGACCGCAATGTCGGAATCCTTGTCGGTGCCGACTACATGCGCCCAGGCTTTGTAGCCCGAAAGGAAATCCACCTCGATTTTGTCGGCATCTTCCACCACATGATAATTGGTGATGATGTAGCCATCTTTGCCATAGACAAAGCCCGAGCCCTGCCCGCCGCCATTGTCGGCGTAAACGCGAATTGCCACCACGCCGGGAGCAACCTGACGGTAGAGGTCGGTCAGTATGGCATCCAGCGCCGCAATGGAACCCGTGGCGGGGGTGGATTCCCCACCAGAAGGCGCAGCCGCCTCGCCAGTAGAGGGCTGCGGCACGGTGGGCAGGGCTGTAGCCGCACGTGGCGCAGTTTCCGCGGGGGAAGCATTGTCGGGCACCAGCACACAAGCCATCGAAACGGCCAGCGTTGCGATGAGAAGCAAAGCAATCAACCAGCGACGGGAAACGGTCATGGGAATATCTCCTTGAGCATAGAAGTTAAAACTTCTGCGCGCCTCGCGGCGCGCAGGGAGGGAAATCATCACCGCAGGTGCGCCAACTCGGTGAACAGTTGACGTTCACGCGGCGAAAGTTTGGTCGGAATGTTGACTTTCACATGAACGTACAGGTCACCGTGCCTGTCAGGGTTCTTCAGATGCGGCATACCGCGCCCGCGCAGGCGGTAAATCTGCCCCGGCTGGGTGCCGGGCTTGATGGAAAGCAGTACATCGCCGCCTGGCGTGGGCACTTTCACTTCGCCGCCCAGCACAGCAGTGTAGAGGTCCACAGGCACTTCGGTGTGCAGGTCATACCCTTGCACGTCAAAGCGCGGGTCGGGCATCACTTCCACCACCAGGTAGAGGTCGGCCTTGCGCCCGTCGGGCAGGGGCACGGCCTCGGGCAGGCGAATTCTGGTGCCGGTGCGCGCGCCAGCGGGGATTTTGACCTCCAGGCGGCGTCCGTTCACCGCGATGTGGCGGGTCGAACCGTGGTAGGCTTCCTGCAGGGTGATTGCAATGGGCTGCTCATACGCCGGCTTGCGCGGCTGACGCCGCTGGCGCGTGGCGCGTCCACTGCCCACGCCGCCCATCCCGGCAGCGCCCATATCGCCAAAATCTGCCCCGCCGAAACCGCCAAACAGGTTGCGGAAGAAGTCAGAGAACCCGCCAATGCCACCCAGCAGGTCGTCCAGGTCGCGGAATTCCACCCGCACGCCGCCCTGAGGCACACCACCGCCCCACGCGCCCCAATCGAAAGGCGCCTGCCCGCCGGTGGCCTGCCAACGCTGGTAAGTGGTGGAAAACTGGTCATACTTGGTGCGCTTTTCCGGGTCGGAAAGCACCTGATAGGCCTCGTTGATTTCCTTGAATTTTTCCTCGGCGGCTTTGTCGCCGGGGTTGCGATCAGGGTGATATTGCAAAGCCAGTTTGCGGTAGGCTTTCTTGATTTCATCCGCACTGGCGTTACGACTCACACCCAATATCTTGTAATAATCCTTGTATTCCATGGGCACCTCGCTACGATGTGTTCCTTAAAGGGTTCGCCCCTGTTTAGATTGTACGAGAGGCGCGCCTCAAAAGTCAAGCAAGGCACATCTTTCTAACAAAACTCTAATTGCCCAAAGGCGGTTTCCTTGCACCCATTGCCCCAATTTGTGCTAATATAAAAACAACAATGCCCGCGTGCCATCGGCAAAACAAGGAGGTTCTATGAGCGCCGAGATAGAAATCCACACCAAGAACCTGGAACTCACCGACCGATTGCAGGATTACATTGACAAGAAAGTACCCAAACTCACCCGCTACATTCAGGGCATTCTCTCCACTCGTGTTGACCTGAAGCACGAACCCTCTGCTCGCAACGCCCAGCACCGCTATGTGGCACAGATTACGGTGCGGGGCAAACGGTTCATCCTGCGGGCCGAAGAACGTTCCGACGACATCTTCACTGCGCTAAACGCTGCACTGGACAACGTCCAGCGGCGCATCCGTCGCTACAAGGAACGTTACTACCGCGACCGCGGCGAGGAAACCCGCGCTGCCGAATACGCGCCGCCCGAAGAGGAAACCGAGCAGCACGCCATCGTGCGCCGCAAGCACTTCGCCATGTCGCCAATGGACGAAAACGAAGCCATCGAACAGATGGAAATGTTAGGGCACAATTTCTTCATCTTCTTCAACGCCGAAACCAACAACATCAACGTGATTTACAAACGGCGCGATGGCTCCTATGGCCTGATCGAGCCCGAACTGGACTAAGAGCCTATCCGAAAATTCTTTGCAGATGTGTCACTGCGAGGCGGGCTGAGCAATGACGAAGCCCGCCGAAGCAGTCTCCTGACCGATAAAAAGGGGAATTGCTTCGCCCCGGAGCCTGCGCCGAGCGCAGCGAGGGGGGCTCGCAACGACACCACCACGATATTTTTCGGATAGCGTCTAACCCGCTCTGCTTTCTCCACCAAACCGTCGATCACAAAACCAATTTTGCCCCTTGAAAGCACTTTGCAGGCCGGTGAGGCGGATTTCCCCCGCCCCATCGGCCTGCCGAAACCGCAAACAACGCCGCCCAGACCCTCGTCAAGATGCCCTCCAAAGCCACCGTGCGCAAAACGAAAACCTTGCCACGCTTTCCAGCCTATGCTATAATCTGCGCCAGCACGGGCGCGTAGCTCAGTTGGTTAGAGCGCATCACTCACATTGATGAGGTCAGGGGTTCAAGTCCCTTCGCGCCCACACAAGCCCCAAGCCATGCTTGGGGCTTATTCGTCACCGCCTGCTGCCAACCGGTTCCCCTGCCTGTCTTTCGCAAAAAGCCCCTAACACCTTCTGACACAGCAAAAAATAGAGTATTATTGAAGCATGTCCATTTGGTTTCTCAACCTCCAACAGCATCCTGCCACCGCCAGCGCAGTGCTCCTGATCGTCGGGGTGATTTTAGGTTACCTCGCGCGAGGACTGTTAAGCCACTACCGCCAACAAACGCACTATCGTGCCAAGACCGAAAAAGCCAAGCGCGCCATTGTCAAACGAGAACGCGCCCTTTGCCAGGAACGCATCAACCTGTTGGACAACCTTTCCCAAACACTGGTCACCACCCTCAACTACCAGCGCGTGCTCGACCTGACCCTGGACGCTGCCCTGAAATCCCTCACCACCCAAGACAACACCGGCGCCATCCCCATGCTTGCTGCCGTCATGCTGTTCGACAACAAAGGTAAACTGCGCGTGGCTTCGGCGCGCCGTTTCACCCCCGGCGATATGCGGGTTTCCCTGCCTGCCAGGAGCGGAGCCCTTGCCCGCGTCATCAAACACCGCCACCCTACGATTGTAAACAACCCCTCCACCGATGCCGAACTGCGCGCTATCATCGCCCTGAACGCAGCAAAAACCGCCTACATTTACCCCCTGGTAAGCGGCGTCGACATCTACGGCGTGCTGCTTTTCGCCCACCCCAACCCCAAATATTTCAACGACGAGCGCGTCGACCTGCTGGAATTCCTTGGCAAGCAAGCCACCATTGCCATTCAGAACGCACGCCTCTACGACGAACTGGAACGCGAAAAAGAACGCCTTACCGAAGTGGAAGCCGAAGCCCGCAAGAAACTCGCCCGCGATCTCCACGACGGCCCCACCCAAACCATCGCCGCCATCGCCATGCGGGTGGATTTCATCCGCCGCCTGATACAAAAAGACCCCGACGCCGCCATCGCCGAACTGGAAAAAATCGAAAAACTGGCGCGCCACACCACCAAAGAAATCCGCCACCTCCTCTTCACCTTGCGCCCCCTGGTGTTGGAAACCGAAGGGCTGGACGCAGCCCTACAGGCCATGGCTGACAAATTCCGGCAGGTTTACAACCAGAACGTGCTCGTCGAAATCGACCCGCGCGTGGTGGAACGGCTGGATTCCACCCAGCAGACCACCACCTTCACCATCGCCGAGGAAGCCGTCAACAACGCCCGCAAGCACGCCCAGGCCAAGCACATCTGGGTGCGGCTGAAGTTGATTCGTAGCGACATCGCCCTGCTGGAAGTTCAAGACGACGGCGTAGGCTTCAATGTGGGCTCCGTAACCAGCAACTATGGACATCGCGGCAGCCTGGGCATGGTCAACATACGCGAGCGCGCCGAACTCGTCAACGGCTATGTAGAACTTCACTCCCACAAAGGCGAAGGCACCCTCATCCGCCTGTGGATTCCCCTTTCCAGCGACGCCGCTGAGCGCCTGCGCCAGGGTCACATCAACGGCTGATTTCCCCCGGGAGCCTGCCATGCCCCAAGCCAACGGCATCTATTACCACGAAGCCGACTTGCGCACCGAAAACCAGCCCATCCCTGTGGTGCTCGTTCACGGTGCAGGGGGAACCCATCTTCACTGGCCCCCACAGGTGCGCCGCCTTCCCCAATTATGGACGCTGGCCGTGGACCTGCCCGGCCACGGGCGCACCGACGGCCTCAGCGAGCAGACCATCAGCGGCTTTGCTCACCGCCTGGCCACATGGGCGCAAGCCGTGGGCTTCCCCAAAGCCATTTGGGTGGGGCACAGCATGGGCGGCGCGATCGCCCAAACCCTTGCGCTGGAACACCCTGAACTTGTCCACGCCATTGGGCTGGTGGCTACCGGCGCCCGTTTGCCTGTCAACCCCAAACTGCTGGAAAGCACAGCCCACCCCGAAACCTTCCCCCTCGCAGTGGAAACCATCATGAAATGGGCATTCAGCCCCCAGACACCCGACCAACTGCGGGAACTGGCAACCCGGCGGATGCTCGAAGCGCGCCACACCGTGGTGCACAACGACTTTGCCGCCTGTAACGTGTTCGATGCAAGCGACCGGCTGGGCGAAATCGACGTGCCGGCGCTCATTGTGCACGGCACTGCCGACAAAATGACGCCTTTCCACTACGCCGAATTTCTCGCCAGCGGCCTGCCCCACGCCGAACTGGTTGAGATTCCCAATGCCGGGCATATGGTGATGTTAGAGCAGCCCGAAGCCGTCGCCGAGGCGCTGCACAGTTTTGCCCGGCGGGCGTTAGCCGCGCAATAGCGCTTCCAAAACCGGCAATATCGCCGCTGCAGCCCGCGCCCGATGGCTGCGGCGGTTTTTCTCTTCCGGGGGAAGTTCCGCCATCGTCAACCCCAATTCGGGCAGCCAGAAAATCGGGTCGTAGCCAAAGCCGTGCTCGCCGCGCTCCTCGGGGACGATTTCCCCCTCGCAATGCCCTTCGGCAAAATGCAGCATGCCCGCGGGCGTCGCCACGGCAATCGCACACACAAAGCGCGCCTTCCACGGGCGCGGCTTGCCTTCCAGGTTGGCGAGCAAATAGCGACGGCGGTCGGCATCAGTGGCGTTGGGAAAGGGTGCATAGCGCGCCGAATACAGGCCGGGCGCGCCGCCGAGGGCTTCCACTTCCAGCCCCGAATCATCGGCCAGCACCAGCACACCGGCAGCCTCGGCCCACGCCTTCGCCTTCAACGCGGCGTTCTGGGCATAGGTCGCGCCGCTTTCCTCCACCTCCGGGCTCATGCCCATCTCCTGCGGAAACCTCAACGCCAGCGCCAATGGTACCAGCAATTCGCGGTATTCCTGCTGTTTGCCCCGGTTTCCCGTGGCAACCAGCACAAACGGGGCGTCTAAGTTATGTCTCATTTCTGTTGACTTCCATTTTTCGGTATGTTATACTGTAAATCGCTTTGCACAAAACTCTGCAGGGAGCGAGCACCGTGGCGCACTCCAATCCTTTCCGGCTCAACGTCGGCTTTATTGCTCACGAGCAAGTCGGCTACAGCCGGGATTTTATTTTTGACCACCCATCGCTGCACCTTGAAGACCTGGAACTGCACAATCTTCATGGCAGCGTGGTCGTTACCCGCACCATGCAGGGGTTGTTAGTGCAAGCCTCGCTGGAAGCCGACACGCCCGCCGAATGCGTGCGCTGTCTGGAGCCTTTCGAGCAACACCTGAAAACCGAGTTTACCGAATTATACGCTTTCTCGCGAAAAAATGTGGGGGAATCTGGTCTGCTCTACCCGGAAAGCGGCTATATCGACCTCGCCCCCCTCATCCGAGAGTATCTGTTACTGGCTATTCCCATCAACCCCGTGTGCGATGCATCGTGCAAGGGGTTGTGCCCTGTTTGCGGCGCCAATCGCAACACCACCGACTGCGGCCACACCACCGAGAGCGTCGATCCCCGCCTGGAAATCCTGAAAACCCTTCTCGAGCGCTAAACCTTCAAGGAGGCCCTTACGCATGTCGGCCATGCCCGAAACGCACGCTGCCCTCAATTCGCTCCTGGAGCAGGCAGAAGTTCGCGGCTACCTCACCACCGACGACCTGATAGCCTGCTGCCCTGAAGGCAACGCCCAATCGCTCAACCGGGTACTCTCTTACTTGCACAAACAAGGTATCGAAATCCTTGACGAAGACAAGATACATCTCCCCCCCACGGAAGACGTGGACCCTGTCAGGCAATACCTGAAAGAAATGTCGCGCGTGCCTCTGCTGAGTGCCGACGAGGAAATCGCCCTGGCCAAACGCATCGTCAAAGGGCGCACCGCCGAGCGCAAGTTGCAGCGCCAGCGGAAAAAACTTTCGCCCCAAAAGCGCACTGAACTGGAAGCCATCATCGCCGACGCCCAGACCGCCCGAGAACATCTCATTCGCGCCAACACCCGCCTGGTCGTCAGCATCGCCAAACGCTACGTCGGGCGCGGTGTGCCTTTCGCCGACCTGATTCAGGAAGGCAATTTGGGTTTGATGAAAGCCGTGGACAAGTTCGACCATACCCGCGGCTTTCGTTTCTCCACCTACGCCACATGGTGGATTCGGCAAACCATCAGCCGCGCGATCGCCGACCAGGGGCGCACCATCCGCGTGCCGGTGCACATGCTGGAACGCATCCGGCTGATGTACAAACAGCGCCAGCAACTGGAACAGCGCCTCGGCCGCCCGCCCACCATCGAAGAACTGGCACAAGCCCTCAAACTGCCGGTTAGCAAAGTACAGTGGATTTTGCAAGTCTCGTGGTATCCGCTTTCGCTGGAAAGCCCGGTGACCGACCACGAGGATGACGAAGCCGAACTCGGCTCATTCGTGGAAGACAAACGCTCCCCCGAACCGGCGCAGGTAACCTACCAGCGCATTCTGAACGAGCGCATCCGCTCGGTGCTGAACACCCTGCCGCCCCGGGAAGCCCAGGTCATCCGCCTGCGCTATGGGTTGGACGGTAACCCGCCGCTGACACTGGAAGAAATCGCCGGTAAATTCGGTCTCACCCGCGAACGCATCCGTCAAATCGAAAACAAGGCCCTGCGCCACTTGCGGCACCCCAGCCGTACGCGACAGTTAAGGGATTATCTGGAATAGGTGAACGCCGACCGGGCATCCTTTGCATCTCCACGGCGCGGACGCCTCTCTCACATCTCTCAGCACCCCCCCCAACAACCCTACATAAAAAGCAACGATTCGCAACGTTTGGTGTTATGTCAGGATAGACTTGCGCCACGTTTGCAAGTCGCAAGAAGCGGCGCATTGCCCTGCTTCCACTTCTTTCATCAGGAACAACCCGTGACTGCCATCTATCACTCGCTGCCACGCACCCAACCACGACCTCGCCGACCCGCCGCGAAAAGGCATTCCCGCCCTGCCCGGGGGAAGAAACAGCACAAGACACACCGGCGGCGCTCAAACGCTCATAACCTTGCCATCTTTTGCAAATCGCGCCTCTACAACCCCAGGGGGCCGTAAGCCGCGCCCACTGCCCCCACATCTTGGCTCGACCCACACTACTTCCCAAATCATCTCAAGGAGGAAAACATGCTTGACAAATTCATGAGCCGCAAAGGCCTTTACACGGCCTTTTGGATTGTCGCCATCATCATGGTGAGCGCACTGATTTACTACACCGCCAACCTGCAGCGGGAAGTTCCCCCCATCCCGCAACAGGTGGTTTCCGCTTCAGGTGATGTGCTTTACACCAAAGACGACGTCATCAAAGGCAAAGGCTACTTCCAGGAATTCGACCTGATGGACTGGGGCACCATGCTGGGCATGGGCGCTTACATGGGCCCTGACTTCACCACCGAGTTCCTGCACCACCGGGCAGAGTTCCTTTACGATTACTATGCCAAGCAGATGTACAACAAGTCCGCGTCGGCGCTTACCGACATTGAGCGGGGCGCGGTCAAAGAACAGGTCAAGGAAGACTTCCGCCAGGAAACCGCGCTTTCGGAAGGCACCACCACCTACACCGACGCCTCGGCAGAAGCCTATCGGGAAAACGTCAAGCGCCTGACCGACATGCTGGTCAACGGCGACAAGGAACGGGCCTTCCCCGGCGGCGTGATCACCCCGCAGGAAGCCAAGGAAATCGCCGCTTTCGTGGACTGGTCGCAGTTGGTGGCTTCCACCTTGCGCCCCGGCGCCGACCGCACCTGGTCGAACAACTGGCCTCATGAGCCGCTCATCGACCAGAATATCGGCTGGTACAGCCACTTCGTCTCCCTGTGGGAGTTCCTGCTGCTGTGGACGCTGACCATCGTGGTTATTTACCTCGCCTACGAATACATTTTTGCCAAAAAGGACGAGGAAAAACTGGAACCCACCCTCAAGGTGACTTCACTGTTCCCTTCGCAGAAGAAACTGCTGAAATACATCCCCATCGTTTCCGGTTTCTTCCTGCTGCAACTCATCATCGGCGGCTACCTGGCCCACCTCTACGCCGACCCCACCGCGAACTTCGTGGTGTCGCAGAAGTTGTTGCCTTTCAACGTCATCCGCTCGCTGCACACCCAGATCGCCATCCTGTGGGTTGCCATCGGCTGGCTGGTGGGCGGCTTGCTCATCGCGCCGTGGGTGGCTCAAAAGGACCACAAATATCCCTGGCTGGTGGACGTGCTCTGGGGCGCGCTGGTGGTCGTCGGCCTCGGCGCAGTGGCTGGCCTCTACTTGGGCGCCACCGGCCACCTGCGCGAGACCTGGTTCTGGTTCGGCAACGAAGGCCGCGAACTCATCAACTTAGGCCGCTTCTGGGATATCGGCCTGGTGGTCGGCTTGGTGTTCTGGTTCCTGCTGATCGTTTCGCTCATCCGCAAGAGCGCCACCAACAACCCCCTGGTGGGCACCATCATCTGGTCGGCTTTCGCCATCGCCACCCTCTACATCGCCGGCATGATGCCGCTGACCAAGGTGATGCCCAACTTCACGGTGGACGATTACTACCGCTGGTGGGTGATTCACCTCTGGGTGGAACTCACCTT
>JALVOR010000014.1 GCA_027026295.1 Anaerolineales bacterium
GCGCCAGGCCGGATGTTCAAAAGCCTCGTCGGGCGGCACTTCGAGCACGTTGGCGTACACCAGGCTGCCTCCGCCCACGCCGCTGCCGTGCAGAATCATCACCCCGTTGAGCAGGCTGATTTGCAGGATGCCAAAACTGCGCAGTTTGGGCGCCCAGAGGTACTTCCAAAACTGCCAGTTGCTGCGGGCAAAATCGCGGTCGCCGAAACGCCTGCCGCGCTCCAGCACCAGCACCCGGTAACCCTTTTCGCTCAGCCGCAGCGCGCTCACGCTGCCGCCAAAGCCGCTGCCAATGACCACGAAATCCCACGAAGGGTCGTTCATGCTGGTTTCCTTTGGGGGAGAAGAAAGGCTTTGTTAGCGAGAGTATAGCATATGTGGGAGGGGAAGGCATTGAGGTGGGGATTGAGGGATTGAGGAAAAAAGGCGCTTTTACGTAACCGCTCGGCTCCAGCAAGGAGAAACTACAAGACCACAGAAAACACAGAAACGAGGTAACTGCCCACCCTGCGCCGAAAACGAGGCTGACAACCAAAATTTCAGTAACTCTGCCACGCCATGAAACAACGTTACACCTTGCTTGCCCTCACCTTACCCCCGCTGCGCGCCCCCTCTCCTCTCCCAGTGGGAGAGGAGAGGGGGCTGAGCCGCCGCCCTGAGCGAAGACGAAGGGAGCGGCTCTGGGGGAGTGGTGAGGGCGAAAAGCCACTTAAAGCCACTTGTTGCGTAGTAGGTAATTACGAAATGAGGCAATTCGTGAAGTCTTTGCGTGCTTTGCTTTCTCTGCGTCTCGGCGTTTCTCTGTGCCTCTCTGCGTTCAATCCGCGTGCATCCGTGACCATCCGTGTCATCCGTGGCCTATCTTCCCAAGGCTGAACGGTTACGCTTCGACAACATTTGCCTGCGCCCCTGGCAACCTTTCGTGCTTGACACTGCCATAGCCGGGCTGTATAATGCGCCCAATTTACCCGGCGGCAAGTTCTTTCGGCAGCGAGGTGCAAAATGACGGTGGTGGCGTTTCAAGGCGAACACGGGGCGTATTCCGAAGAGGCGATTTACCAGCATTTTGGCCGCGAAGTGGAAACCCTGCCTTGCCGCACGTTCGGGGATATTTTCCGCGCGGTGGAGGAAGGGCGGGCAACCCACGGCATGGTGCCGGTGGAAAACGCCGTTGCCGGGTCCATCAACCAGGCCTATGACCTGCTGCTGGAACACGACCTCACGGTGACAAGCGAGTTTTACCTGGCCGTGCGCCATTGCCTGCTGGCACCACAGGGCACGACGATGGAAGACGTGCAGCGGGTGCGTTCGCATCCCCAGGCGCTGGCGCAATGCGAGGGCTACCTTGCCGCCCGCGGCTGGGAACCCGACCCGTGGTATGACACCGCCGGAAGCGCCAAAGACCTGGCAGCCAACCCCGAACCCGGCCTGGCCGTCATCGCCAGTTGCCTTGCCGCCCAGCGCTACGGGCTGGATGTGCTGGCGCGTGATATCCAGGACCGCTCGTGGAACACCACCCGCTTCTTCGTCATTGGGCAGGAAGCCGCGCCGCCGGCACCGAAATCCAAAACTTCCCTGGTTTTCGCCGTGCCCCACCGCCCGGGAGCGCTTTACGCCTGCCTGGGCGAGTTTGCCCGCCGAAACATCAACCTGACCAAACTGGAAAGCCGCCCCCGCCGTAACCGCCCCTGGCATTATGTTTTTTACCTGGATTTCGAAGGCCACTGGCAGGACGCCGTCTGTCGCGACGCGCTGACGGGCCTGCTGGCCGAGGCCGCTTTCGTCAAATTACTGGGGTCCTATCCCGCCGCCGAAATGCCCGGCACAGACAAGGAGAAAGCAGCATGAAATCGTCTTCCCAATCTTCCATGCGCCTGCGGCTGTTCACGTGGGTGGTGATGCTGTTGGGCGGTGCGGCGCTGGGCATTGCCCTCGACCTGCGCTGGTTTCCCCGCCTGTGGCGCAGTGTGCCCTTTCACATCGCCGCTTTCGTGCTGGGGGTTGCCGTGCTGCGTTTCGTGCTCGTGGTCAGCCGCAACACCGGGCGCTTTTTAGCCCGCCTGGGGCGCGAGGGGGACCTTCCCCGCATGGAAACCAACAAACTGGTCACCGAAGGCTTGTATGGCTGCATGCGTCACCCGATGCATTTCGGGCTGCTGTTCTTCCCGTGGGCGGCGGCGCTGCTGCTGGGTTCGCCGACCTTCATTACCATCATTGCCCCGCTGGAAATGCTGTTCATGGTGGTGATGATCAAAGCCTTCGAAGAGCCGGAAGCCATCCGCAAGTTCGGCGACGCTTACCGGGAATACATGCGCCGCGTGCCCATGTTCAGCCTGCGCCCGGCGTGCCTGCGCAAGTTGCTGGAGCCGCAGCCAAGAAAAACCGCAGATTCCGCAGATTCCGCAGAAAAACATCCACAGATTTCACAGATGAGCACAGATTGGGGCTGATTGGGCAAAAAATGCTGAAAAGACCAACGCTTACTTCCGTTTCTTGGCGACCTTGGCGG
>JALVOR010000015.1 GCA_027026295.1 Anaerolineales bacterium
ATCAGGAGATGTACAAAGGCGTTTTGCACGCCATCAACCCCAACGCCGGGGCCAACACTCTGACGCTGACCCAATCTATGGGAAACGAGTTCTGCGAACTGAAAACCCAAATCTATGAACAACGGAGGAACATCTCCTCGAACCGGGGGCTGAGGTAACCGGATCGCGTACGTGATGGAAACTCAGGCCGAAACGCTACAGAAATAAGGTAATTCGTGAAGCGCTCCTTCATCCATGCGTAGAAAACCAAAGCAGCACCACGCCGAATTCAACCTCCTCTGTGCCTCGGCGTTCGCCGGAGGCCTTGGCGTTAGAGAACCCGCGTGCATCCGTGACGATCTATGTCATCCGCGGCCTATCTTCCCAAGGTTGAGCAGTTATGCTTCTACAACATTCACCTGCACCCGACAGGAAAACAAAGTTTGACCTCCTCTTCGACCCGTGGTAAGATTGCGCCCATAAAACAAATCTCATACGCGGCACTCTTATCCAGAGAGGTGGAGGGACCGGCCCTGTGAAGCCTCGGCAACCTGGGCGGCTTCCTGTAAATGCAGGAGCGCTCAAGGTGCCAATTCCGGCAGACGGATGTTCTGGAAGATGAGAGGGCAGCCGCGCAGCCCTGTCGGGATGCCTCTTGCCCTTTCTTTCCAGGAAAGGGCATTATTTTTTGCTCTCCCTGGCCGCGTCAACACAAACGGAGGTTCTATGAGCACCACTTTCATGCAATCCCCATCGCTGCTGTTCACCTCGGAATCGGTGACTGAAGGCCACCCCGACAAAATGTGCGACCAGATTAGCGACGCGGTGTTAGACGCTTTTCTGGCGCAGGACCCTTACGCTCGCGTGGCTTGCGAAACTGCCACCAAAACCGGCTTCGTGATGCTCTTTGGCGAGATCACCGCCAATGCGACGGTGAACTACAACGACCTTGCCCGCGAGGTCATCCGGGAAATCGGCTACACCGGCAGCGAAACCGGCTTTGATGCCGACACTAGCGGCGTGTTAGTCGCGATTGCCAAGCAGTCGGGCGACATTGCCATGGGCGTCAACAAAGCGCTGGAAGCCAAAACCGGCGAGATGACCGAAGAAGAAATCGAAGCCGTCGGCGCGGGCGACCAAGGCATGATGTTCGGCTATGCCTGCAACGAAACTGAAGTCCTGATGCCCCTCCCCATTTACCTGGCGCACAAACTCACTCGCCGCCTCGCCGAAGCCCGCAAGCAGGGCGTCCTTCCCTGGCTACGCCCCGACGGCAAAAGCCAGGTCACGGTGGAATACGCCTATGGCAGGCCCAAGCGGGTGCATACCGTGCTCATCAGCACCCAGCACGCCCCTGACATCAGCCGCTCCGACCTGGAAGAAGGCGTCATCGAGGAAATCATCCGCCCCATCATCCCGCCCGAACTGGTCGATGGCGACATCCGCTACCTCATCAACCCCACCGGGCGCTTTGTGGTCGGCGGCCCCATGGGTGACGCTGGCATGACCGGTCGCAAAATCATCGTCGATACCTACGGCGGCATGGGGCGGCACGGCGGCGGCGCGTTCAGCGGCAAAGACCCGACGAAGGTTGACCGCTCCGGTGCTTACGCCGCCCGCTGGGTAGCGAAAAACATCGTGGCCGCTGGGCTGGCCGACCGCTGCGAAATTCAGGTAGCCTACGCCATCGGCGTCGCCAAACCGGTTTCCGTCAACGTGGAAACCTTCGGCACCGGACGTATTCCCGACGAAAAAATCGCCGAACTGGTACAACAACACTTCGACCTGCGGCCGGGCGCAATCATTCGCGACCTCGACCTGCGCCGCCCCATCTATCGCCAGGTAGCGGCTTACGGCCACTTCGGGCGCGATGACCTCGACCTGCCCTGGGAGCGCACCGACAAGGCGGAAGCCTTGCGCATCGCCGCAGGGCTGTAAGCCTTCGCTCGTTCCTTCAAGCCCGGCAGAGCAGCGTACCTCTGTCGGGCTTTTTTATTTTGTGCAAACTTATGTTTTATTTCATAATGGCTATACGAAATTTACACCTACCACCATCGCCGCCTTCCCAAAACATCCGCATAACAGCACGTGGGGCGCATTTTTCTTGGCGCTTTAGGGCTTTGTGGTATAATCACGCCGTTGACTCGACCGGGCAACGGCTGCGGCTGTTGCTCTGGAGACTTGCACAAAAGGAGATGCATGGTCATGGACAAGAAAGAAAAGGCGGAAGTTATCAATGCTTACCACCGCCACGAGAAAGATACGGGTTCCCCCGAGGTGCAAATCGCCATCCTCACCACCCGCATCAGGCAACTCACCGAGCACCTGAAGCAGCACAAGCACGACGAATCTTCCCGCCGGGGGCTGCTGAAACTGGTAGGGCGACGGCGCCGCCTGCTCAACTACCTGCGCCGCACTAATTACCCCCGCTATCTGGAGGTAACCGAGCGTCTGGGCATTCGCCGCAAGGCGTAACACGCCAGAGCACACCGACGAGTAGGTGGTTGCTGCCGCCTACTCGTTTTCTTGTTTTCCAAGGGGGGAGCGAAACCCGCCTCGCGCTGGCTTCCCCTTTTTAAACCATCTTTTTACCGTTGCCCACCGGTTGGGAATTGGAGCCTGGGGCCAACAACGCCGTTGGCCATAGATTCCAGTCCCTGACCGGCAAGGGCGTCAAACTGGAGGTACTATGAAACCCGAAAACCATCGTTACGAAACCGCGGTTGGCGGCAAAACCGTCGTCATCGAAACCGGCAGGCTTGCCATGCAAGCCAACGGCGCTGTCACCGTGCGCCTGGGCGACACCGTGGTGTTTGCCGCGGCGACCATGAGCAAGGAAGCCCGCGAGGGCATCGACTTCTTCCCCCTGCGGGTGGACTACGAAGAGCGCATGTATGCCGGCGGGCGCATTCCCGGCTCGTTCTTCCGCCGTGAAGGCCGTCCCTCCGAGGAAGCCACCCTCACCGCCCGCCTGGTCGACCGCCCCATTCGCCCCCTCTTCCCCAAAGACCTGCGGAACGACGTCCAGGTGGTGCTCTACTCCATCTCTGCCGATGAAGAAAACCCCATTGACATCCTCGCCATCAACGCTGCCTCCGCCGCATTGATGATTTCCGACATTCCCTGGAACGGCCCGGTAGGCGCCGTGCGCATCGGGCACATCGACGGCGAATTCGTGGTCAACCCTACATTCAGCGAACTGGAAAAGTCTGACCTTGACCTGCGCATCGCAGGCAGCCGCGACGCCATCCTGATGGTGGAAGCCGGCGCCAGCGAAGTACCCGAAGAGGTCATGGTGGAAGCCCTCGCCTTCGGCCATCAGGCGCTGCAGCCCATGATTGACCTCATCGAGAAAATGGCTGCCGAAATCGGGAAACAGACCAAGCAGTCTTACACCCCCTTCGTGGTAGAAGAAAGCCTGGCTTCCCAGATCGAAGCCATGGCTGGCGAGCGCATCAAGGAACTGCTGGCAACGCCGCACACCAAAGCCGAATTCAACAACGGCATCGACGCACTGAAGAAAGAAGTGCTGGAAGCCCTCGCGGGCGAAGATGCCTCGCAAGCCCTGCCCGTCAAAGTGGCTTTCGAAAACGTCCTCAAGAAAATCGTGCGCAGCCGCATCCTCAACGAAGGCGCCCGCCCCGATGGCCGCGGCACCACCGACATTCGCCCCATCTGGTGCGAGGTGGATATCAGCCCCCGCGCCCACGGCTCCGGCCTGTTCACCCGCGGCGAAACCCAGGTGCTCACCTTAGCCACCTTAGGCACGCCCCGCGAAGCACAGGAAATCGACGGGCTCACCCCCACCGAGAGCAAGCGCTACATTCACCACTACAACTTCCCGCCCTTCTCCGTGGGCGAAGTGCGCCCCATGCGCGGTGCTTCCCGCCGGGAAATCGGCCACGGTGCCTTAGCCGAGCGCGCCCTGCTGCCGGTCATCCCCTCGGAAGAGGAATTCCCCTACACGCTGCGGCTGGTTTCCGAAGTGCTTTCCTCCAACGGCTCCACCTCGATGGCTTCCGTGTGCGGCTCTACCCTCGCCCTGATGGACACCGGCGTGCCCATCAAAGCCCCGGTGGCAGGCATCGCCATGGGGCTCATCAAAGAAGGCGAGCAATACGCCGTGCTGACCGACATTCAGGGCATGGAAGACCACCTCGGCGACATGGATTTCAAGGTCGCGGGCACCGAAAAGGGCATTACCGCCCTGCAAATGGATATCAAAATCGCGGGCATCACCAAGGAAATCATGCGCCAGGCCCTGGCACAGGCGCGGGAAGCCCGCCTGTTCATCCTCGGCAAGATGCTGGAAGTCATCCCCGAACCGCGCCCGCAACTGAAGCCGCACGCGCCGCACATGATCGTCGTCCGCGTGCCGGTAGACAAAATCGGCGCTATCATCGGCCCCGGCGGCAAGACCATTCGCGGACTGCAAGAAGAAACCAAGACCAAGATCGACATCATGGAAGATGGTCTGGTTTACATCGCCTCGCCCGACGGCGCAGGCGCAGCGCAGGCACGCGAGCGTATCGAGGGGTTGATTGAAGTACCCGAAGTCGGGCGCATTTACACCGGCAAGGTGGTGCGCGTCACCGACTTCGGCGCTTTCGTGGAAATCCTGCCCAACACCGACGGGCTGGTGCACATTTCCCAACTGGATAGCGAACCAGTGCGCCGCGTGGAAGACGTCGTCAAGGTCGGCGACGAAATCACCGTGATGGTAACGAACATTGACCACACAGGCCGCATCCGCCTTTCCCGCCAGGCCGTGCTGGAAGGCTGGACGCTGGAAGAAGCCCAAGCCAATGACAAACCCGGCCGCCCGCGCGGCGGCAACCGCGGGCGTCGCGACAACCGTCGCGGGGGCCGCGACCGCCGCAACCACTAATTGCGGCTTTCCCAAAAAAGCAACAGCCCGACAGCAACCTGCCGGGCTGTTTTTTTTTATCACGGGGCACACAGAAAGCACAGGGGGAACACGGAGAATAGAGCAATGAACCGCGAATATGCGCGGATGCTAACAGATGGTCGCGGATTTCAGGATGTCACGAGCAAGAATTACGTGAGGCAGGATGGTATCCCGCTTCGTTTTTCTGCTTACGGCGTCGGCGTGGGCGGCACAACGGGAATGTTGGGCGTGGCGTGGGGTGTGGGCAGGGCAATCACCTGTCCGGGGTAAAGTTGCCGCATGGCTTCCTCCCACGTCAGCCCTTGCCGAAGCACAAACTCGTTGAATCGCGCCCCGGGCACATACGCCCGCCAGTTGGGAAGCGCAGCCAGACGTTCCCACCCCAAGGCCTGCGCCAGCGCCGTGACATCCACCCAATAGCCCGGCGGTACAGCAGCCACATATGCCCCGCCAGCCTCAAAAGCGGTAATGTCAGCGCCAAAACGGGCGTTGAAATCCCACGGCAGCGCATGGAGCAGCCGTCCGCGGGTGCCATCCTGCTTTGCAGCCCGCACAAACACCCGCCAGAAAGTGTAAGGGGCGATGTCCTCCCGCACCACCACCATCCAGCCCGCCTGCAACGGACGCGTCGTCAGCGAAATAGCCCGTCCGGTATAAAGCCAGTCTTCCCCCAGTTTCGGCGGCAGGGGTGCAGCCAAAGGCACGTAAGCGTTATTCAGCGTCCCCAGCACATCCCAGCCCGCTTTGGCGGCCAGCGCAGCGCGCAGGGCAATAAAAGCCTCATCCGCCGCATCACTGAGTTGGGGGTAAGGCGCTTCCACACCGGGCAACGGTTTGAGCATCAGGCGCCCCACCACACTGTCGGGGGAAACCTGCGGCGTCCACATCGGCGTGGGCGTAACCGCCGCCGCCTGCGCCAGCGCGGTCGACAGCGGCCAGGGCAAGACGCCTTTGCCCGCGCTAAAGCCTTCCACCGTGCCCGGCAGCGGCTTCAACGGCAAAGCCAACGCCGCAGCGAAATCATAAGCCGTCAGCGCCGCCCCATTGGACAGCCGCACCACTGCTGCCACCACGTGGCCGCCTTCCTCGGCAGAAGGCAGCCATTGCGGCCACCACCCCTCGCCCACCGCCAGCGGGTCACGCTCCGGCTGCGTGACATCCCACACATAAATGAGCGGTACGCCGTTGGTGGTCTGGCTCCACGCCAGATAGCGGCCATCGGGCGACCACGCCGGATGGCGGGCAGGGCCGTCTTCCGGGCGAGAAACGCGGCGAAAACGGTCAGCGCCGGTTTTGTCGAGATTGGCGAGGAAAACCTGCGGCGCGCCCTCACGGGTGGAAACAAAGGCAATCCAGCGCCCCTGCGGCCCCCACGCAGGCGCATAATCCGCGGCAGGATGCACAGTCAACCGAATGGGCTTCTGTTGCCCAGTGCGATCGCGAATGTAAATATCCAAGTTCAGGTCTGCATAGTGTTCATAGGCCAACCACAGCCCATCGGGCGACCACGAAGGCGCACCATCGTAATCGGCGTCGTTAGTCAGGCGGGCACGCTCGCCAGTCTGCAGGGAAAGTAAAAACAAATCCCAGCCCTGGGGCGTGTGAGCGGCATAGGCTACCGTGCTGCTGTCGGGGCTGAGCGCCGGGGTGATGTGGTCATTTTCGTCGGCGGTCAGGCGGGTGAGGGATAAATGGCCAGGATTATAGGCAAACAGTTGGCTGTAAGCGCCTTCCTGAATGGCAAACACCAGCAATCCATCGGGGAAAACAAGCGCCGCGGGGGAAGGCTGCGCTGTAGGAGGCGTCGCGGGCGCAGGCGTGGCCGTGGGCGGCAAAGGAGAAAGCGTCGCCACAATCGCCGCGGCGGGCACAACGGTCGTCGGGAACGCGGTTGCCGTTGCAGGAGAAAACACCTGCCGCCCCGCCACGGCAACGGAAACACCACCTACAAAGACCAGCACTACCAGCACGGCCTGCCACAGGCGCAGCAACGCAGCACCCACCAGCGCCCGCCACGATTTCCTCTGCGGGGCAGGTTGGGCAGTTTGCGTACCTTCGGGGTTGGGTTGGGTTGGTTGCATGCCTTTGTTCACCGGAAAAGCATCCACAGAGATTTTACAAATTTATGCATATCAGAAAACCGTAGAAAACACAGGAAGAAGCCCGATGGCACAGAAAGGGCGCAACTGTCTGCCTTGCGAAAAAACCGCACCTCGCCATGCTTTCCGTGTGTTCCGCAGCACTCATCCGCTGCCATCCGCTGTTATCCGCGGGCATCCGCGGCCCATCTTTCGTTGCCATTCGCGTGCCATTCACACCGCCTTGCGCGCTCGCGCATCCAGCGCCAGCGCGCCCTGCCCCGCAGGCAGCACACGCAGGGGGTTGATTTCAATTTCTGCCAGCATGGGGAAATCGGCGGCGAGCTGCGCCAGACGGGCAAGCACGGCTTCCACCGCGGGACGGTCTGCCGGGGGCAAATGGCGGAAACCAGCCAGTTTGCGCCCCGCCCACGTGCTTTCCAGCAAATGGGCGCGATCGGGGGCAGTCAGCGGCGCCAAAGCAAAGGCCACATCCCCCAGCCCTTCCACCTCCACCCCGCCGGAGCCGAACATTACCAGCGGCCCGAAAAGCGGGTCGCGCACCGCGCCCACAATGACCTCCTGCCCCGCGGGCGCCATCTGCTGCACCAAGGCACCCGCCAGCCGGGCTTCGGGGAAAGCCGCGCGCAGGCGTGCCATCATCGCATCGTAAGCCGCGGCCACGGCAGGGGCGTCTTCCAGCCCCAAAACCACTC
>JALVOR010000016.1 GCA_027026295.1 Anaerolineales bacterium
TGTCGGGCGCCGGAGGCACGCGGCGGCGCGGGCGCGGGGCGCGCTTTTCGCCGCCGGCCACCCCTTCCTGCCCCAGTTCGCGCTTGGCTTCGTCAATCACCTGCCGGATGATGAGGTCGCGGCGGTTGGCGTCCTGCAGGGCGTCCATGATGGCAAGCCCTTCGAAGGCGTCTTTGCAGTAGAAGACGCCCGCGTCGTAAAAATGGCCGTCTTCGGTGAGCAAAATGCGGCGTCCGAAGCGGCGGTTGATGGCCGCCCCGCCGATGAGCACGGGGTAGTGCAGGCCGCGGCGGTGGAGTTCGTTGACCAGGGCGGGCATTTGCTTGCTGGTGCTCACGAGCAGCGCGCTCAGGCCGATGGCATCGGCGTTGTGCTCCTCCGCGGCCTTGACGATGGTTTCCACCGGCACCTGCTTGCCCAGGTCAATCACGGTGTAGCCGTTGTTGCTCAGGATGGTCTTGACCAGGTTTTTGCCGATGTCGTGGACGTCGCCGTAGACAGTGGCAAGCACGATGGTGCCTTTGGAAACGCCCTCTTGCCGCAGCAGGTAGCGTTCCAGGTGGTTGACGGCCTTTTTCATCACCTCGGCGGATTGGAGCACGAAGGGCAAAATGAGTTCGCCCGCGCCGAATTTGTCGCCCACTTCTTTCATCGCGGGCAGGAGGATGTCGTTGAGGATGTAAATCGCGGCTTCGTGGGTGGCGGGGGTGGGGAAAGTGGCAACCACAGAAGACACCGATGTGTCACCGAGAGACACAGAGGTTTCTTTTTCCTTTTTTTCTGTGTTTTCTGTGCCGGTTTCTGTGTTCTCTGTGGTTGTTTTCCGTACCACCAAAGCGTCAATGTCGGCCTCAATGCCTTCCTTGTAGCGGTGGACGATGCGCTGGTAGAGGCGTTCTTCCAGCGAAAGGCCTTCCAGCGGGTCGCGGTGGGTGGCGGGGCGGGCGGCGTGGCCTTCGTAAAATTCAATCACCCGCTGGAGTGCGTCGGGGCGGCGGTTGAAAATCAGGTCTTCCGCCAATTCGCGCTCTTCTACGGGAATGTCGGCGTAGGGGGTGATTTGCGCGGGGTTCACAATGGCCATGTCCAGCCCCGCCTGCACCGCGTGGTAGAGGAAAACGCTGTTGATGACGGGGCGCGCCGCCTTCGTCAGCCCAAACGACACGTTGCTCACACCCAACGAGGTGAACACGCCGGGCAGTTCGGCCTTGATGCGGCGGATGGCCTCCAAAGTCTCTTTGGCCGCGTCGGCAAGGTCGGGGTCGCCGGTAGCCAAAGTGAAAGTCAGGGGGTCGAAGACCAGATCTTCGGGCTTCAGGCTGTGCCCGTTCACCGCGAGGTCATACAGGCGCTTGGCAACTTCCACCTTGCGGGCGGCAGTCTTCGCCATGCCCTGCTCGTCAATGGTGAGGAGCATCACCGCGGCGTTGTGCAGTTTGGCTAACCGCAGCACGCGCGAAGCCTTCTCCGCGCCGCCTTCCAGGTGAGTGGAATTGAGCAGGCAGCGCCCCGGGGCGGCTTTGAGCGCGGCTTCCATCACCTCGGGCTCGGTGGTGTCAATCACTAAGGGCACTTCAATGCCCGCGGCGGTGAGTTTGTGCACCACGGTGCGCATCAGCGCGGCCTCGTCGGGGCGCTCGGTGACGGCGACGGAAATGTCCAAGGCGTGCGCGCCGGCTTCCACCTGCTGGCGGGCGAGGGCGACGATGCCGTCCCAATCCTCGGTGAGGAGCAGGCGCTTGAACTTGCGGCTGCCCTGGGCGTTGCAGCGCTCGCCGATGAGCAGGGGTGGCGGCTCCTGCCGCATGGAATACGCCTGCACGGCGGAGGCCAGCCGGGGGATGTCTAAAATGGGGCGCGCCGGACGGCGCTTGCCGTGGACGCGTTCCACAAGGGCCTTGAGGTGCGCCGGGGTGGTGCCGCAGCAGCCGCCGACCACGCTGATGCCGTGCTTTTCCACGAATTCGGCCAGTTGCTCGGCGAAAGGTTCCGGCTCCAGGGGGTAAACCGCCTCGCCATCCACGTTGATGGGCAGCCCCGCGTTGGGGATGACGGAAATCGGCAGGGGGGAGTGGCCGCCGAGGAATTCCACCGAGGGGCGCATGTGCTCCGGGCCGGTGGAGCAGTTCATGCCGATGACATCAATGGGCAAGCCCTCAAGGATGGTCAGCGCGGTTTCCACATCGGTGCCCAGGAGCATGTGGCCGGTGGTGTCCATGGTGATTTGCGCCTGAATGGGCAGCCATTCGCCGGTTTCCTCAAAGGCGCGCAAAATGCCGTGGATGGCGGCCTTGACTTCCAGAATGTCCTGCGAGGTTTCCAGCAGGAGCACGTCCACGCCGCCCTGAATCAGGCCGACGGCCTGCTCACGGAAAACGTCGGCGAGTTCGTCAAAGGAAATGTCGGAAAGGTCGGGGTCGTCGGCGGAAGGCAGTTTGCCGGAAGGGCCGATGGAACCGGCGACGAAGCGGGGCTGGCCGGTTTTGGCGGCGTATT
>JALVOR010000017.1 GCA_027026295.1 Anaerolineales bacterium
GTCTAGTGGGGCGATGTTAATTTCCATTTTCCCCGCTTCAATTTTCGACAAGTCCAAAATGTTATTGATGAGGTCTAACAGGTGTCTGCCGCTTTGATGAATCGAATTTAGGTCGGTGCGCTGCATTTCGGTCAGCGGTCCGTCAATACCTTTTAAAATTACCCGTGAAAAACCGATGATGGAATTGAGGGGGGTTCTGAGTTCGTGGCTCATGTTGGCAAGGAACTGGCTCTTGAGTTCGTCTGCACGGCGCATTTCTTCGAGTGCCTGCCGTTCCAACTCGTAAGCCTGGGCGTTTTCGATGGCAACGGCGAGTTGGGTCGCCAGCAGGCGAAGCATGCGTGCGGCCTGCTCGGTAAAGGCGTCGGTTTCGGTCGATTGCACGTCGAGCACGCCGATTAGATTGTCGCCTGCCACCAGAGGAATGGCGGCTTCGGCGCGGGTGTCGGGGAGTAACGGGTTGGGGCGGTGGATTTCGCTGCGCAATGTGTTGTTGATGATGACCGGCTCCCGCCGTGCCGCGGCCTGCCCCACGGTGGATTGGTGTCCGACGGCAAGGCGGTGGCCGCGTTTGAGCATTTCTTCGCCTGCTTTGCCGGTGGAAGCCTGCACGACGGCGTAGGAGCGGCTTTCGTCAATCAGGAATACCGACGCGTGGTAGAAACCGAAGCGTTCGCGAATGAGTTCGACCGCGCGGTTCAACAGGGTGTCGAGGTCCTGGCTCAGGGTGGCGATTTCACTGGCGGTGACAGCGGCGGTTTCCAGGTCGCGAGCGTAACTTTCGGAAGTTTCGTAGCGGTGCAGGTTTTGGTAGGCAACGGCAGCCTGCGCCATCGCGGCTTCGAGTTGGTGTTTTTCGTCTTCCGAGAATTCTCGGGTTTGGGGGTAAATGGCGTTGACGTAACCCAGCCATTGCCCGCCGGATACCAGGGGATAGAAGATGGTGCTTGCCGCTTTGAATTGTTGGGTGTACAGGCGGCGGAGGTTTTCGTCCAGGCGAGGGTCGTTGGCGACGTCGGTAATGACGAGAGGTTTGTCGGGGCTCAACAGGCGCGCGGCTGGAAACTTGGAGAGGGGGTAGCGGGGCTGCACGGCGTCTGAAGGCAGTTCGCTCCAGCGGGCAAGCACGTTGACCCATTCGGGCACGTCTTCAGGGTTTTGCCAGGGGGCGCTGAAAATGTTCAGGGAGATGTTGATTGCGCCCTTCCCCAGCGGCGTCAGGTCGTGGAGGGTATCGACGATATCCTGATAGGAATTGATTTCGTTGAGGCGGGCGGCAAGTTGGTAGAGCGCTTCGGTTTCCTGACTGCGTTTGCGGATGGTATCAATGGCGCGCAGCGTTTCGACGGCGACACTGGCCTGGGTGACCAGCGCCCGCATGCGCTGGTGGGTGGCCTGGTCGAATGCTATCGGTTCGCTGTAAAGCAAATTCAGGAAGCCGATCCACCGACCACTCACCGAGAGGGGAATGAACGCAGCCGCTTTGCCGCCCAGGGTTTCCACGTACATGCGGTGGATGTTTTTGTCCCACGGCGGGCTGTCGGAGGTGTCGGGAACGATGAGCGGCTGCTCGGGGGAAACCTGCCGGATGGCCGGGAATTCGTCGATGGCGTAAGTGCTTTTGAACTGGCTGGTGACTTGTGGGGGGATATCCGGGCTTGTCCAGTAAGAGACGACTTCAACGGTTTCCGGTTCGGCGCCGTCGGGCAGCCAGGGTTTGTCGAACAGGCCTAACGCGACCAGTTTGAGGGGCTGTTGCAAGGCTTCTTGTAGTGTGTGGACGATGTCGTCGTAGGAAGTGGCGGCGTTGAACCTGGCCGTGGTTTCGTAAAGCGTTGCTGTGCTTTCTAAGGCTTCTTTGGTCTGCTGGAAGAGATGGGCGTTGGCTGCTGCCGTGGCAATCTGATTGGCGATGGTGCTGAGCAGGCGTTTTTCGTGTTCGGTTGCCAGGTGAACGTTGCGGCGGAAGAGGCACAACGTGCCGAAGTTTTGGTCCTGATAGGTAAGCGGGGCGCCCATGTAAGAATGGAAGCCGAATCGCTGGGGCATCATGCCCAACTGAGGGTAGCCTTCGAGCGACAAGGCAAGGTCGGAAAGCACGAGGACGTCGTTTTGCTGGTAGGTTGCCCCGCAACAACTCTTGGCAATGGGGATTTTTCTGGTTTCCAGGAGGTGAACCAGTTCGGGGGGCAAGTTCCAGTGGGCTATTAACTGCAAATGTTCTTCATCGCCCTCGATGGATTGAGCAACGAGCCCGGCGTCAACTTGAACCAGGTCCTGAAGCCGTTTCAATGCTTCGTGGTAGATTTCTCCGATGTCCAGTGACTTGCTGACGGCGAGGGCAATCTGGTGTAATGTTTCCAGTTCGGTGGCGCGCCGTTGGGCGGTCTGGAACAGTTCGGCGTTTTCCAGTGCCAATGCCAACTGTTCGGCAACCTGCTCGACCAGCCGTTCGTCGTCGGACGACCAGGAGCGCACTGGAGCGGGGTCGAGG
>JALVOR010000018.1 GCA_027026295.1 Anaerolineales bacterium
AAGTTGCGAGTAGGGCAGGATGCCGTCCTGTCCCACCACCCCCCCCCGGCCATCTGACTATCCGACTACCTGACTATCCGACTATCTGACTATCTGACTATCTGACTATCTGACAACTCGACCACCCTTCGAGGCGCCCATGAACATTCTCTTCCTGGCGGCTGAGGCTGCACCGTTTGCCAAAGTGGGCGGGCTGGGCGATGTGGCGGGTTCCCTGCCGTGGGCGCTGAAGCACGCCTTGCCCGCTGCCGACGTGCGGCTGGTGCTGCCCCTGCACCCCACGATTGACGCTGCCTATTGGGGCCTGCGTCCGCTGACGGCGTTCACCATTGCTCATCGCAACGGCCCGATTGCCGCCGAAGTTTACGTCACCCAATACAGCGATCTGCCCGTTTATTTCGTGACCGGCGTGCCGGTGCTGGCAGTGCCCGGTGTTTACAGCCCCGACCCCCACGCCGATGCGGTGAAATATGCCTTTTTCTCCCTCGCGGCGTTGGCTTTGGCCCGCTATCTGGACTGGCAGCCCGACATTCTGCACGCCCACGACTGGCACACCGCCTTAGCCGTGCATGTGCTTGCTCATCGCCGCGGCAGCGATGCCTTCTTTGCTCACACCCGCACCGTGCTGACCGTGCACAACCTGCCTTACATGGGTTCGCCTTCGCCCTTGCTGCTGGAAGCCTTTGGCATTCCTCCCGCGGCGGAGGATAGTGGCCTGCCCGAATGGGCGCGCACCACGCCTTTGCCCATGGGGCTGGCTGCCGCCGATGCCATCACCACCGTTTCCCCCACCTACGCCCGCGAAATTCAAACCCCCGAGTTCGGCCACGGGCTGGAAGGCTTCCTGCGCGCCCGCCGCGAGCGGTTGTTTGGCATCCTCAACGGGCTGGATACCGACCTGTGGAATCCGGCCACCGACCGGGCGTTGGATGTGCGCTATACCCGCTCCACGGTGGCGCTGCGGGAACGCAACGCCGCGGCGCTGCGGCGCGAGGTGGAACTGCCTCAGCCCGAGGGGCGGGTGCCGTTGGTGGGGCTGGTGAGCCGCCTGACCGTGCAAAAGGGTGTGGATGTGGCCGCCGAAGCCCTGCGGCTGCTGGCCGATTTCCCGTGGCAGGCGGTGCTGCTGGGCACGGGCGACCCCGAACTGGAAGACGCCATGCGCCGTCTGGAAGCCGAATTCCCCCAGCGGGTGCGGGCGGTGCTGCGTTACGACGATGGCCTGGCGCGGCGTATTTACGCCAGCGCCGACATGCTGCTGGTACCTTCCCGCTACGAACCCTGCGGGCTGGCGCAGATGATTGCCATGCGCTACGGGGCGGTGCCTGTGGCGGCGGAGACCGGCGGCTTGGCCGACACTGTGCGCGATTTCGACCTTGCGCCGCGCCGCAGCACCGGCTTTTTGTTCCCCGAAGCCACCCCCAAGGCGCTGGCTTTTGCCCTGCGGCGTGCTTTCGCCCTCTTTGCCGACCGCCGCCGCTGGCAGGCGCTGCAGCAGCGCGGCATGGCGCAGGATTTTTCGTGGGAGCGCCCTGCCCGTGCTTACATTCGGCTGTATCGGCAGTTGCCGGATTTCGTATAGCCAGTGTTTGTGTGTAGGGCAGGATGTCATCCCATCCTCCTGTATGGCGCCCAGTTGAGACTCTATCCGGAAAATATCATGGTAATGTCATTGCGAGCCTCGAAGGGGCGAAGCAATCCCCTTTTCGGCCGTCAGGAGACTGCTTCGGCGGGCTTCGTCATTGCTCAGCCCGCCTCGCAGTGACACATCTATGAAGAGTTTTCGGAGGGACTCTGAATGTTTTAGTGGGCAGAACGGATTCTCGTCCTTCACAATCCCGCCCAATCGGTGTAATCTGTGCTAATCTTTGTGGATGCGCTAATCCGTGGTTCCCCCTCGCCGAGGCTGAGCGTGTGCGCCCGGCCTTCCTTCCCTTTTCTGGAGGCGACCTATGGATAAAACCCGCGTTGTCATTTTGGCCGGCGGCGAGGGTTCGCGCCTGGGCGTGCTGACTTCCAAGCGCACCAAGCCCGCTGTGCCCTTTGCTGGAAAGTACCGCATCATTGACTTCGTGCTTTCCAACTGCGTCAACTCCGGCCTGTTCGATGTCATGGTGGTGGCGCAATACCGCCCGCATTCCCTCATCGAGCACATCGGCTCCGGTGCCCCGTGGGACCTCAACCGGGATTGGACGGGCGGAGTGCGCATTTACACACCTTACCGCGCCCGCAACGCATCGGGTTGGTTCGTGGGCACGGCAGATGCGGTGCAGCAGAATTTTCGCTTTGTCAAGCATGCTGGCCCGCGCGATGTGCTTATCCTTTCCGGCGACCACATCTACAAGATGGATTACGAGCCGATGATTGCTTTCCACCATGACCATCAGGCCGACCTCACCATGGCGGTGATTCGGGTGCCGATGGAAGAAGCCCCGCGCTTCGGCATTGTGGGGGTGGACGACGATCTGCGGGTCAATGCCTTCGTGGAAAAGCCCGCCGACCCGCCTTCCAACCTTGCCAACATGGGCGTGTATCTCTTCGACCTGGATGTGCTCGACAAGGTGCTGCTGGAAGACCACAACAACCCCGATTCCAGCCACGACTTCGGCAAAGATATTTTGCCCCGCATGGTGGCGGAGGGCTACCGCGTGTTTGCCTATCCCTACGCCGACTACTGGCGCGATGTCGGCACGGTGCAGTCTTACTGGGAAGCCCACATGGATTTGCTGGAAGTGCCGCCGCCGCTGAATTTGTATGACCGCCGCTGGGTGATCCACACCCGCACCGAGGAGCGCCCACCCATGCGCATTGCCGACGGCGCAGTGGTGCGCGACAGCATGATTTCCGATGGCTGCATCATCGAAAGCGGCGCGGTGGTGGAACGCAGCGTGCTTTCGCCGGGCGTGGTGGTGCGCGCCGGGGCGGTGGTGCGCGAATCGGTGGTGCTGACCGACACCATTGTGGGCGAGGAAGCCGTGCTGGAACACGCCATCCTTGACAAGCGCGTGCGGGTTGGCCGCCGTGCGCGGGTGGGCGCTTTGGCAACACCAGTTGACCTCACCATGGTGGGGAAGGGCAGCGAAATTCCCGAGGGCGCGGTGCTGGAAGCCGGCGTGCGGGTGGGCACCGACGTCATTGCCTCCGACTACCTCTCCGATTTGCACCTGCGCCGCGGGCAACTGCTGGAAACCCAGCGCCGCGCCCATCAAGTGTAACTGCAACCTGCATCCTGCACCCCTCGGGGTTTTTATGCGCGCATCCGGTTTGTTACTTCACCCCACCAGCCTGCCCGGCCCCTACGGCATCGGCGATTTGGGCCCCGAAGCCCGTAACTTCGCCGCAGCCCTGGCGCGGGCAGGCTGCACGTTCTGGCAGGCGCTTCCCCTGGGCCCCACCGGCTACGGCGATTCGCCCTACCAGACCTTCTCGGCCTTCGCGGGCAACCCTTACCTCGTCAGCCCCGATGACCTGCTTGCCGAGGGCCTGCTCCGCCCCGATGATTTGCGCGACATGCCCGCCTTTCCGCCCGGCAGGGTGGACTACGGCGCGCTCATCCCCTGGAAACGGGGGCTGTTGCGGCAGGCGTTTCGACGCTTCCGCGCGGGCGGCTTTCCCCAAATAGAGCGCGAGTTTACCGCCTTTCGGGAAGCCCACGCCCACTGGCTGCCCGATTTCGCTCTTTTCATGGCGCTCAAGGAAGCCCACGGCGGCGCGCCGTGGACGCAGTGGCTGCCGCCGCTGCGTTCCCACCAGCCCGATGCGCTGGCAACCGCCCGCCGCGATCTGGCCGAGGCGGTTGCCCAGGTGGAATTTGAGCAGTTCCTGTTCTTCCGCCAGTGGGGGGCGCTGCGCCGGGCTGCCGCAGGCCACGGCGTGCGCTTCATTGGCGACGTGCCCATTTTCGTGGCGCACGACAGCGCCGATGTTTGGGCGCACCCCGAACTGTTTTTGCTGGATGCCGATGGCAACCCCACCGTGGTGGCGGGTGTGCCGCCCGATTATTTCTCGCCCACCGGCCAGCGGTGGGGCAACCCCCTTTACCGCTGGGAAGCCCACCGGCAACAGGGCTTCGCGTGGTGGCTGGCGCGGCTGCGGACGGTTTTGGGGCTGGTGGATGTGGTGCGTTTGGATCATTTTCGCGGCTTTGCGGCCTGTTGGGAAATTCCTGCCGAGGCGCCCACCGCCGAAACCGGCCAGTGGGAACCCGCCCCGGGTGTGGAACTCTTCGCCGCGGTACGCAATACGTTAGGCGACCCGCCGCTGATTGCGGAAGACCTGGGCGTGATTACCCCCGATGTGGAAGCCCTGCGCGACCAGTTTGGCTTCCCCGGCATGAAAGTTTTGGTGTTTGCCTTCGGCAGCGGCCCCGAAAACCCCTTCCTGCCCCACAATTACGCCCACCCCAACTTCGTGGTTTACACCGCCACCCACGACAACGACACCACCGTGGGTTGGTGGCAGCGGGCAACCGAGGAAGAACGCGACTTCGCCCGCCGCTATCTGGCTTCCGATGGCAGCGATATTGCGTGGGATTTGATGCGCGCCGCGTGGGCTTCGGTGGCGAAGTGGGTGTTAGCGCCGGTGCAGGATGTCTTACGGCTGGGCAACGAGGCGCGCATGAACTACCCCGGGCGCATGGGCGGCAACTGGGCGTGGCGCATGACCGCGCCGCTGCCCGCAGAGGCCATCGCCCGCCTGCGGGAATTCAACGCCATCTACGGGCGGCTGCCCGGCGACGCGACGACCTGACGACGCGACTACCCGACGACGCGACGACCTGACGACGCGACTACCCGACGACGCGACGACCTGACTACACGAGCAATTTTTGCACTTTCTCGTCGTAATAGGCCACGAACTCACCGCTCCACGCCCGCGGGGCGCGCAGTGCCACCGCAACGAGGGGGCGGGCGACCACTTCGGGCGGCTGCAGGCGGCCTTCCCGCTGGTAGGCGAGGAATTTGGCGTGCAGGTCGGGGGGCATCACGCCCGCGCCCTGCTGCCGAATTTGGGCCTGCATGTCGGTATCCACAATGCCCGGTCGGAATGCCACGGTGGTGACGGCAGGCTCTTCGGCGGCCAGCACCGCCGCCAAATGGTTGAGGGCGGCTTTGGAAGCGCAATACGCGCCCCACGTGGGGTAGGCGTGGATGGCCGCGCCGCTGGAAACCAACACCGCGCGGCCTGCGCTTTTTCGCAGCAGGGGCAGGGAAGCCTGCAGCAGCGCCACCGCGCCAAGCAGGTTGACCCGCCAGTTGGTTTCCCACGCGGCGAGGTCGGCCTGGGCCACCGGGGCGATGGGCGGCAGCACGCCCGCGTTGTGGATGACGGCGTCGATGCGGCCAAAGGCATCGGCGGCGGCCTGCGCCATGCGGCGGGCGGTTTCGGGGGCGCCGATGTCGCCGGGGACGGTGAGGGCTTCGCCGCCGAGGGCGCGGCATTGGGCGGCCACGGCGGCGAGGCGGTCGGCGCTGCGGGCGTTGAGCACCAGGTTAGCGCCCTGCCGGGCGGCCTCTATGGCCGCCGCCGCGCCCAGCCCCCGCGACGCGCCGCTGAGCAGGATGACGGGGGTGGGGTTCATGAGGTTCCTCCTTGGGGTTTTGTATAGCCTGCAAAAAGCAGAAGAAGACTTGTTCATTGTTAGTGTAAACTATATTTAGGACAGGTCATCAGCAACCATCAACGATTGGGCATTACATGGTTGTGGTGGGGTATGACGCAGAGCATGTCCAGGTGTTGGATCCGGCTGACCCTTTACACTCGCCGTCAAAACCCTGGTCATGGCAAGATTTTCTTTCCAAATGGGGCCAAGGGAACTTTGCGATTGAGCCTGGAAGTATGTGGGTAATATCAAAGGAGTCAGTACCATGAAAACCGACAAACTTCTCCTTTGGGTTGGGCTATTCCTTATAGGAGTTATGTGTTGTGGTAGTGTTGCCTGGCGTGTGGGGAGCATTTTTCCCAAAAGAACGGTTCTCTCAATCCCAAGACGGGATATTGTCTATCAAACTTACGTGACTGGCTCATTGAAGGATCGCGACGGTAAGTTAGGGTTTGTAAATCAAGACGGTTCTCGTAAAGAAGTCATCACAGTGGCTTCGAAAGGCTCAGTAGTGCACTCACCAATGGTGGAAGGAGGAATGCTGCTTTTCCTTGTGGATGACTGGCCGGAAATTATACATGGAGGGGCCTTGTGGATTTACCACCAAGGAAAGGCGTTTTCATGCGATTTACGTTTAGCGTGGCGGCCTTCTCGCGTCGGTCACACGAAGCAGTACGTTGGACGGCATCTTTGGTTGGACGATGGAGGGATTGGGTTATTTCGTCTTGATCAGAAAGGTTGCCACTTCGACCATGATCTTTTCTCGCCAGCGGAAATGAGGTCTTTGGGTATAACAGCAGTCTCTGGGTTTCATACAGAAGACAAGATTCTATTGGTAGGAGAGCACGCCTATGTGTATGAATTGCACACTCAGCAAATGGAATCATTGGCGTTGCCCCCGATGATACAATGTAGGCTTTCGCCTGATGACCGACAAATTGCGTGTGTGAAAGATGAGGGTGGTTCGGCATGGATCTATGTATTTTGGGCAGACGATTTTAGCTTGCGATTGAAGCGCCATTGGCCTTCAAAAGAACTTCCTTCCACCGGCATTCGAGACCTTTCGTGGTCTCCAGATGGGAAGGAGATTGTCTACCATCGTTGTGTAGATGAACAAGAATGCGGGGTTGTGGGAGACCCTAAAAATCTTCAAACAATGGGCATTTACCGCTTGAATCTGGATACTGGTGAAGAGGAACTGGTTACGACAGGTGGCATTATGCCCTATTGGATTGACTGGGGAGGCGTTTCCACCGAAACGCCATCACCCTGAAGCGCGCCACCGCTGAGGGCAAAGCAGTAGCAATCCCCTGCTGCACAACCCTCGCCTGCTCATCAATGGCGAAGTGCACCTGACCGCCGCCGCCTCAGGCCGCACGCTCCAGCCGGCCCCAGCCCCACCGCGTGACGGCAAGCCATAGCTACATTGCTACTTCTATTATCCCGCGACGCGCCGCTGAGCAGGAGGATGGGGTTTGGGTTCATGGGGTTTTCTTCTTGGGGCTTCGTATAGCCAGTAAAACGAAAGAAAGTTTGCCCATTGTTGGTGTAAACTCTTGGTAAGAAATTCTTCAGGAGACAAGCAATATGCCCGGCTTGTATTTTGTTTACGCTCTATGGTGGCTGTTTTTCTTTTGGCAGGTGTATAGGGCCGAAAAGATGTGCAAAAGAGAACCTCAAAGGGTGCCTTGGGCTTTGGATCCTCCAGCCTGGTTTGTTTACAAGATGCTCGTCGTAATTTTGGGGGAGAGCAGAGCAAAAGAATATGCTGAGGCAAGGAGGAATGTCATCCGCACCCGTTACTGCAGGTTTGCCAGAATGGCTGAATTTCTTGCGCTTGTTTTCGCTGTGTTGAGTTTACTTCAATGCCTGCTTTCTGTTTTGACGACCTGAGCCGAATGTGACACCGCAGTTGCCCAACTACTCGACTACCTGGCTGCTCGACTACCTGATTTCCCCCAACACCTCTAACCCTTTGACAACCTCCTCCCGCCACCCCTCGCGCAGGGGCAGCCAGTAGGCGCGGCTGCCGGTGCGCCAGGGCGGGGGCAGGG
>JALVOR010000019.1 GCA_027026295.1 Anaerolineales bacterium
GCTATGACGCTGGCCAGCCGTCTTCGCCGATAAGGGGCACGAAAGCCACGGCATCTTTCGTTTCCCGCCGGAAGCCGCCGTCGGGCTGACGAGTCCAGCGTTCCAGGTGTTGGAAGCCGCGGTCGCCCACGGGGAGCACCAGTTTGCCGCCCGGAGCGAGTTGTTCCAGCAAAGCAGGCGGCGCTTTGGGCGCGGCGGCAGCCACCAGGATGCCATCGTAAGGCGCAAATTCAGGTAGCCCCTGGCTGCCGTCGCCGACGTGCACGTGCACATGGTCGAGATCGAGCAGGCGCAGCACGTGGCGGGCGTGTTCGGCGAGTTCGGGAATACGCTCAATGGTGTGGACTTCGTCGGCGAGGTGTGCCAGCACGGCGGCCTGGTAGCCCGAGCCGGTGCCGATTTCCAGCACGCGGGCGCGGGGCGGCAGGTCGAGCAGTTCGGTCATGTAGGCCACAATGAAGGGCTGCGAGATGGTTTGCCCGTAGCCGATGGGAAGGGGGTAATCGCTCCAGGATTCGTCGCGATAGGGTTCGGGAACAAACAAATGACGCGGCGTTTTTCGTATAGCCAATAAAACTCGAGGGTTACGGACACCGCGGGCAACAATTTGCTCTGTCACCATGTGCTCGGCCTGTTCTTCCCATTTAGCGGTCATGGCTCATTCCTGGGCGTCAGCCCACTGCAGCAGAGCGAGGTCAGGGTCGTTGGCGGCGCGGTCGGTTTCCTGGTGGGCGCGGATGAGCGCAACAGTGCGGGGAGAAGCGCCCGCGGTTTCTGCGAGGCGGGCGCCCCATTTGGGGTGCTGGGCGGCAATCGCGAAGGGACGTCGCCAGCCGCGAGGCTTCCCTTGCCCCCATTTTGCCGCTTGCCGGGGGCAGCACGCGTGCCCCAAAACCGCGGCTACCCGTTCCCACAGGTGAGGTCGCTGCAAGGCTTTCCCGACATCGTGGAGCAGGGCGGCGGTCAGCACCTCGGCATCGGTGCAGCCGGTTTCCTGCAGGCGGCGGAAGACCCGCAGCGCGTGGGCCTGTTCGTTGGGTGGCATCTGGTTGAAAAGCGCCCACAGGTTGGGGGAAAGCACAGCCCGGGCTGCTGCGAGGGCTTCCGGGTCGCGGCGGGCGCGGAGGGCTTCCCAAAACTGGCGAATGCGGTAAATCACCCTAACAGCAAGTTGCCGATCAATTTGGTGGGGAGCACGACCAGCCATTGCAAAATGTCCACGTGCAGATAAGGCAGCAGAAAAAACAGCGCGAGGAAGACCAGCAGGCTGTATTCCTGCAGCGGGGCGAGATAGGTTTGCCAGAAACGAGGGAATAGCCCGGCGACGACCTTGTCGCCATCAAGGGGCGGGACCGGGATGAGGTTGAAGAAAAAGAGCAGGATGTCGAAGAAGGTGACGGCGACCAGAAATTGCAGCACGATGCGCCCTAATGCCGCGTGGGTGAGGAGGGGTGTGAGGAGGCGGTGAGCAGCGGCGGCAGCAACGGCTAACAGCAGGTTGCTCAGGGGGCCTGCGAAGGCGACCCAAAAGTAGGCTTTGTGGCTGCGCAGGGTATAGGGGGAAACCGGCACAGGTTTTGCCCAGCCGAAGCCGGTAAACAGAAAGAACAGCGTGCCCCATATATCGAGGTGCGCCAGCGGGTTGAGGGTGAGCCGCCCGGCACGGGCAGGAGTGTTGTCGCCGAAGCGGGTTGCCGTCCAGGCATGGGCGAATTCGTGGATGGGGAAGGCGACCATGAGCACGGCCAGCCGAAAGAGGGTTTCGAGCACGTTGGGGAGGACAAGCACGGCTTTTCCCTTGCAAACGAAAAGGATGATGATGCCTTGTGGCCGCGCGGATTATAACATGGGGGCAGAGCGAGTTGGCGCGAAAATGTTGACACAGGTAGGGCTTTTGCATATAATCTGCCCTGCGTTCCTCGGTAGCTCAATCGGCAGAGCGGGCGGCTGTTAACCGCTAGGTTGCAGGTTCGAGTCCTGCCCGAGGAGCCTGGAATCTACAAAGCGGGCTTTGGCTCGCGTGCAAGGCGACGCCCACGATGCAAGCGTGGGCGTTTGTGGTTTGTGTTTGGCTTGAAGTGCCGCAGAAAGCACAGGAATAAGAGCCTATCCGAAAATTCTTTGCAGATGTGTCGCTGCGAGGCGGGCTGAGCAATGCCGAAGCCCACCGAAGCAGTCTCCTGACCGATAGAAAGGGGGATTGCTTCGCTCCTTCGGGACTCGCAATGACACCAGCATTTGCCTGCACCCAAACAAGGATTGTTCCCTGTGAATTTTTATGATTATGGTATAATTTATTCGCTTGGCTGACAAGCGACCCAGCATGTGCTGGATATCCATCACGGTCGGAGGCATCGCTGCATGTCGGTTACCAAACGTGTACCCTTGAGCAAATTGGCTCCAGGGGAAAAGGGTGTTATTGTTGCTATTCGCAGCCGCGGCCCCTTGCGCCGGCGGTTGCTTGATATGGGGCTGGTTCGGGGGGAAACCGTTTTCGTGGAGCGCGTGGCGCCGCTGGGGGACCCGATAGAGTACGCCGTCAAAGGTTCGCATCTTTCTTTGCGACGCAAGGATGCCGCTGATATTATCGTTGAAATCGCTGAAACTGAGGGCGTTTATGCTGCGGGGTGACGCGATGACTACTTTGCCCTTGCCCATGCTGCCTCCGCAACAGCCTGCCCGCATTATCGAAATTCGCGCCGGACACCGTTTGAAAGAACGGCTTGCCGGGCTGGGATTGGTTCCTGGTGGCACGGTGGAGGTTTTGCGTGACAATGGCGGCCCGTTGTTGTTGGCCATTGGCGATACGCGCCTTGCGCTGGGGCGTGGTATGGCACACAAAGTTCTGGTTAGCCCCATCACCGAAATCGAAAACAAAGGAGCCTTTGCTTCATGACCGTACGTCGTCTAAAAGTTGCTCTGGCGGGCAATCCCAATGCTGGCAAAAGCACGGTTTTCAATGCGCTCACGGGAGCGCATCAGCACGTCGGCAACTGGCCGGGCAAGACCGTTGAGAAAAAAGAAGGTTATTTTCAGCATCGCGACCTGCTGGTGGAAATCGTTGACTTGCCCGGCACTTACAGCCTTTCTGCCTATTCGCCAGAAGAGCGTATTGCCCAGGAATTCGTCACTGCTGAACATCCCGATCTGGTGGTGAATGTGGTGGATGCCTCCAACCTGGAACGCAACCTTTACCTCACCGCGCAGTTGATAGAAATCGGTGCGCCGCTCATCATTGTGCTCAACATGGCCGATATTGCCGAGCAACTGGGCTACAAAATCGATGTCGAGCGCTTTTCGCAGTTGTTGGGCGTGCCGGTGTTGCAGACTGCCGCCAGCAAAGGCACGGGGATGGCGGCGTTGAAAGACCTTATTTACCGGGCTGCCGAGAACCCTGCTGCCTTCACACCGCCCCCCGCGGCGTTGCAATACGAACACGAAATGGAACGCGCCGTGCGGCAACTTACCGCGGCGCTGGAAGCCCTTCCAGACCTGGGGGGATACCGTTCGCGCTGGCTGGCAATCAAACTCATCGAAAACGACGCCCAGGCTGTGGAAGTCCTCCGCAACCTGCCCGGCGGCGAAGGTGTGCTGGCGCTGCTCCCCAAAATTTTGGAGAAACTGCAGCGCGTTTACGGCGATGAGGTGGATATTGCCCTTGCTGATGCCCGCTACGGCTTTGTGCGCGGTCTCACTCGCCAGACCCTGACGCTGCCCCACTGCCCGCCCCGCACGGTTTCCGACCGCATTGACCAGATTGTGACCCATCGCTGGCTGGGTATCCCGCTTTTCTTGTTCCTCATGTATTTGGTGTTCAACCTGGTGCAGAATGTTTCCGCACCTTATATGGACTGGATTGACGGTGTCATCTCCGGCCCGGTTTCCGCCTGGACTTTGGCGGCGCTTCATGCGCTCCACGCTTCACCGTGGCTGGTTTCCTTGGTGATGGACGGCGCAATTGCCGGTGTGGGCAGCGTGATGGTGTTCATTCCCAGCCTGATGGTGATGTTCTTTACCCTTGCCTTCATGGAAGACAGCGGCTATCTCGCCCGCGCCGCCTTTGTGATGGACAAGGCGATGGGCTTCCTTGGCCTCAACGGGCGGGCGTTCATCCCGATGATTTTGGGTTTCGGTTGCAATGTGCCCGCGGTGTATGCCACCCGCACCATCGAAAACCGCGCTGCTCGCATTCTTACCGGCTTGCTGATTCCCTTCATGTCGTGTTCTGCTCGCCTGCCGGTGTATGTTGTTTTTGGCATGGCGTTGTTCGGGAAGGATGCCGGGCTGGTGGTGTGGGCGCTGTACCTCGTGGGCATCGTGACGGCAGCCCTTGCCGGCTGGGCGCTTTCCCGGTGGGTATTGCCTGAAGTGCGGCACAGCGTCTTCGTGCTGGAATTGCCCCGCTATCGCCTGCCCACCTTGCAGGGGTTGTGGTTGCATACTTGGGAGCACACATGGGAATTCATCCGCAAGGCGGGCACGGTGATTTTGGGCATTGCCGTGTTGCTGTGGTTCTTGCTCAACCTGCCTTGGGGCGTGCAAAACCCGCGGGAAAGTTACTTTGGTCAAATCAGCGCGACGATTGCGCCGGTGTTTACGCCTGCCGGTTTTGGCACGTGGCAGGCTGCAGGTTCGCTCATTTCGGGTTTCGTCGCCAAAGAAGTGGTGATTTCTACCATGTCGCAGATTTACATTGGCGAGGAGGAGGCTGCTGCACCGCCCCCCTTGGAGTTGCACCCCCTTGACGACCTCAAAAACATCGCCGTCGATTTTGGCGCGGCGACGCTGGACGCTGGCAAGTCTTTTCTGGAGGCCCTCACGCCGGGCGTTCGCCTTTTCTCTGCTGAGGAAGACGATGCCAGTAATCAGACGGCCCTCAGCCGGGCGTTGAGTCAGGTGTTTACGCCTTTGAGCGCGTTAGCCTTCCTCATTTACGTGCTGCTCTACACGCCCTGCATGGCAACGGTGGCGGCGCAGGCGCAGGAATACGGCTGGCGGTGGGCGGTGTTCTCGGTGTTGCTGGGGTTGACGCCGGCGTGGGCGCTTGCGGTTGCCGTGTTCCAGATTGGGCGATTGCTGGGGGTGGGTTGATGCTGCGCCAGTTGTACCGCCTTTTGCGGGAAAGTGAAGCCCGGGGCGAAACCCTTTCGCTGGCGGCGCTGGCTGAGGCGTTGCACACCACGCCGGAAACCGTGCGGCAACTGCTGGAGATTTTGGCGTGGGAAGGCAGAGTGCAGCGGATAGACAGCGCAGGCTGTGGCATCGAGGGGCAGGGTTGCAGCGCCTGCCCGCTCAACAAGGTGTGCACCCGGGGGGTAACGCACGAGCAGCACGGCTATATTCTCGACAAACGGGCATAACTCAAAAAGAAAAAGGGAGCGTTTTATCACGCTCCCTTTTTGAGGCTTGGTGCGAGCGGCTGGTTTTACTGGCAAAATTCCAGCGGAATGCTTTGGATGCCGCTGGTGGCTTCGTTCCCCGCGTTGTCTATGGCTTTGACATAGAATTCGATTTGTCCATTGAGCTGCTTGAAAAGAGACATGACTTCGTTGGTATTGACGTTGACGTTGAAGCCCATTTGCCCGCCCATAGCAACATCGGCTACGGGGGTGGTGTGCCAGTCGCCAGTGCCCCCACTGTTGCTGGAAATGAAGCGATAAACAAGCAAGACGTTGCTATCGCTGATGCCTCCTTCGTCGGTCACCCGCGCTGTGGCGTACATTATCGTCGGTCCACAACTGCTGGAACCGTAGAAAACTTTGCTGTTGAGGGAATGAAGGTCGGAAATCGCAGGTGGTGTGGTGTCGGGCACAGGAGTGGGTGTGGGCGGAGGTGTCCGCACAGGGAGATCATCAACGTCGTCGATTTCGCCCAGGTAAGTTGCTATCCAGCAGTAAACGTTGCCGGGCTCCCAGTAAACGTACAGCCAACTATTGTCTGCCAAGCGCCCTTCTGCTACTGCTTCGCTGCCTTCCGTGAGCGTTGCCACAGCCTCGAAAACCTTACTGGGGCCTTTTCGGCAAAAAGCGTTTTGTGTTGTGTGGAAACTGTGAGGAACAGGCGACGGCGTGATTTGTGGGTTATTGCCGCCCATGGGTGGAATGGGCAAGAGGTCATAATCCCAGCCGAAGTCGATGGATACGTGATCTCCGGCATGTATGGTCACGGTTTGCGATGCTGTGTAGGTGTCCAGGAAGCCTTCGGGGGCTGTCCATTTTCCGGGGAGCAAGATGGCGTCATTGGGCGGCACGTTGGCGCTGATACTGACACAGTATTCCCCTTCTGCGGGAAATGCGTTGAACCAATACTCACCGGCGCTTCTGGAAACCATGGAATCAACTACCGGGCCATCGCATTCACCCTGGTGAAGGTCAACCCGCACGCCGTCCAGTTTGGGTTCATCCCGTTGGAGGATGCCGTCGGCATGCATTGTGCCATCAGGTTCGAGAACGCAGCCCTCGGGGGGCGGGTCTGAGGGTTCGCCGCCGCAAACATCGTGCCAGATATAACCATAGAGGTTTGCACTGATAGGCATGTTTTCTTCGCCGCCACAAGATCGTCTGTCAGGCCCTCCGGTGCTGAATTGCCACACTTCAGACCACGGGCTTTCAACGGTGCTGAAGTAAGCCTTGACACGCCAGTAATATGTCTGGCAATAATCCAGTGGGTCACCGGGGGCCCAGCGTGTGTCGGGGTGCACGCCTGCTGAGTGCCCGGAAGAAGCCACAATGTCAGAGAATTCCGGGTCAAGCGCGATATCTATGCGGTAAGCCGTAGGCAGGCAAGCGTAAGGGTAGTCCCATACGAAATTGTCACGTGCATAGTCGTATCCGCTTCCGTTGGTTGGGGAAATCAATACAGGAGCGGCTGGCGCCACTGGCGTTGCTGCGTCGGTGCACATGGGGCCGATGAAGAAATAGGTGGCTGTGTCGCCGGCGTGGCTGTTAGAAGGAATGACAATCCAAATGTATCCGGTGCCGGATTCCAGAGGTTCGGGCCACACGACGGAGCTTTGCGTTCCCGGCACGGTGATGGAAACCCCTTCGGACGGCGTGTAAGATGGCCCTTGGAAGAGGGTCACAGTGAAACTTTCCGGGGCACACGAAGGGGGATAGTTGTATTCCCAAGTGAGCGTTGGTGTTGTATCCGATAAAATGGCATGATCTGCCGGTGCGATGTGCGTTACTGCTTCCATGGCGTCGGGGTCGCAGGGGGGTGCAGGTGTGGTAGTGGGCGCTGGCCCGGGGGCGGGGCCCCCGGTGGGCATACTGCAGGCAGTTAACCCAATAACTACTGCTGCAAAGGCTGTAATCAATATCCAGCGCCAAGAAGATGATTTGGTGTTTGGCATGAGGTTTCCTCCTGAAATTTGAAGTGGCGCGTTGTGCGCCGAGGGCGATAAGCGAGACTTTCGAAAAGCCTTGGCCTGACAAGATGAGATTGTTGGCCAAGGAGGCAGCGAGCAGGAGTGCGATTGACGTTGTGTTAGGCAATCAAACCACGGGAATCAGGCGTTTAGATACATTAGACATTATCACGGTTTAAGTAGGGACAGGGTCATAGTGCCAGGGTCTGAAGTTCAATCGGAAGTTGTGCAAGCCACAACAGGTTTCCATGACTTGGTCGCGGAACCCTTGCTTCCAGTTACGG
>JALVOR010000020.1:0-655 GCA_027026295.1 Anaerolineales bacterium
AGGATGACCCGGCCTTCCAGCATCCCACCAAGCCTATTGGCTCGTTCATGGACGAGGAAACTGCCAAGCAGCGCATGGCGCAGGGCTGGCACGTGATGGAAGACGCGGGCCGCGGCTGGCGGCGGGTGGTGCCTTCCCCCGACCCCAAGCGCATCATCGAACTGGACGCCATCCGCACCTTAGTGGAAAACAAGTTCACCGTGGTGGCTGTGGGCGGCGGCGGCATTCCGGTCGTCGAGAACGAAAAGGGCGAACTGGAAGGCGTGGAAGCGGTCATCGACAAGGACTTTGCCTCCGCGCTGCTGGCGATTTCCATGCAGGTAGACCTTTTCCTCATCTCCACCGCGGTGGAAAAGGTGGCCCTCAACTTCGGCAAGCCCAATCAGCAGTGGCTGGACAAAATGACCGTGGCCGAAGCCGAGCAATACCTGGCCGAAGGGCACTTCAAACCCGGCAGCATGAAGCCGAAAATCGAGGCCATTTTGCGTTATCTGAAGGCCGTGCCCAACGGCAAGGCGCTGATCACCGACCCCGAGCATATCCCCGCGGCGCTGCGCGGCGAAACCGGCACCTGGATTGTGCCCTGACGCTGCCGAAGGCCGCTTTCCCTACCCGGCAAGCAATGCAATGCTTGCCGGGTATTTTTGTGCATCCC
>JALVOR010000020.1:665-7644 GCA_027026295.1 Anaerolineales bacterium
CCGCCAGCAACCTTCTCTGCCTTCCGCCAATTGCCCCCAGAAACAGCAAAAACTCTTGACATAGAAATCCTTTACGTTACACTTCACCGCCTTGGGCACGTCAACACCCTCTGCCGCCCATTGCCCCAAAGCAGCGTGAGCACAATAAGGCAAACGCTCTCACCAGCAAAAGACTCCGCTGCCAATGCATTTCATTTTCGAGAGGAGCAAGTTCTATGAAAGACATGAACCCCCAAGACATTGCCGGGGAATACCGGGAATACACCCTCACCTATTACGACGGCACCAGCCGCAAAGTGTTGGTAACTGATATTGAAACGCCCTATCCCGATGGCAAACTCATTGTCTCTACCACCGATTTACAAGGCATCATTACACACGCCAATCAGGCATTCATCGATATGTCGGGCTATACCCGCGAAGAACTCATCGGCCAGCCGCACTATATCCTGCGTTGCCCTGAGATGCCCAAAGCCGCCTTCCGTGATATGTGGGAAACCATCCAGGCTGGGAAAACATGGCACGGCTATGTCAAAAACCTGCGCAAAGATGGCGGTTACTACCTGGTATACGCAACCGTACTGCCCAATTTCAAAGACGGCAAGATTGTGGGATACACGTCAGTGCGGCGTAAACCCTCGCGGCGCAAAATGGAAGAAGCCCTGCAAGCATACGCCCGCATGCGAGAGGAGGAGACCGCATGACTTTTCAACTGACCGTCAGTCCCGACTTCCCTCCAAACCATATTGCCGGCTGGTACATTTTCAACACCTGGCTACAAAAGGCGCTGAACCTGCCCATTCACCTGGAACTTTACCCTTCCTTCGAAACCCAGCGGGAAGCCATTCAGCAAGGCAAAGTCGACATGATCTACGCCAACCCATACGATGCTGCCATGCTGATTCGCGAAAAAGGGTTTGTGGCCGTGGCGCGCCCGCAAGGGAAAACAGACGAAGCCGTCATCATAACATCCACCAACGCATCCTACGCCGCCGTAGACGACCTCAAACCCGGCACACGCGTGGCAATGACGAATGACCCTGCCATCAACCTATTGGGCATGATGATGCTGGAACCCGCCGAACTAGACTCCTCCACATTGGAAACCGAAGTGGTGGAAAGTTACCCCGTGGCGGTCAAACTGGTGTTGCAAGGCAAAGCCGATATTGCCTTTGTTTTGAAAGAGGCGCTGGAAAAACTGACCCCCTCGACGCGCAAGCAACTGAAAGTCCTCGTAGAAAGTCAAATCGGCGATCTCTATCACACCTTTGTCGTCGGTGAACGCCTTGCCGACCGCCGCGAAGCCATTCGCGACCTGCTGGTGAACATGCACACCGGCCCCAAAGGCAAAGACGTGCTGGAAAACCTGGGTTTCCAGGGCTGGGAGCCGGTTTCCGCCGATGAAGCCGAGTTTATGATGAACCTGATTGAAGCATTGAAATAAACCGCCGCCACACTTTCCCGAACCCTCGGGGCTGCCTCAATTCAAGGCAGCCCTGGAACAGTTAACGGCGTCAAAGTCATACCATTTTTCTCATCCCCGCGCCCTATCCGCGGGGTATAATACTTTCATGCTCCCCGGTGCTTTTCGCCGCCTCTGGATTGCCGCCATCGCCCTTGCTTTCATTGGGGCGGTGGGGATGGCGTTGCTCGTTTTCATGGCCTACCCTGTGCTTTGGGCACGGTGGGGGTTCTTCCTGTGTCTGACAGCCTTCGCCACTGGCGTCAGCCTGCCCTTTCTCGCCTATTTGCACAACCGTTTCCCGGCGGGTGCGCCCACCCACGAGCGCACCGTGCTGCGCGAGGGCGTGTGGGTGGGGCTTTACTTCGGCATCCTCGCATGGCTGCAACTCGGGCGCATCCTCACCCCACTCAGCGGCCTGATTCCGGCGCTGGGGCTCATTGCGTTAGAAACCTTCCTGCTGATCGGCGAGAAACACCGGAAGCCGTAAACGCAAAGCACGCCGAGAGAAACAAAGACGCAAAGAAATCCTCCTTCTCCACCTTCGGGGCCCCTATGAAAACCGATTTGGATGCCTTTCTGGAAGCCCATCGGCTGGATGCGCTGCTCGTTTTCGGGCCTGCCCGGCACAACCCCGCCATGACCTACTTTACTGGCGGGGCGCACCTCACCAGCGCGCTGCTGGTCAAGCCGCGCGGCGGGCAGCCTGTGCTGTTCTACAACCCCATGGAGCGCGACGAAGCCGCCAAAGCCGGACTGACGGCCTACAACCTCGCCGAATTCCCATGGTCGCGTTACCTGCAGGAAGCCCGGGGCGACGAAAACCTTGCCCAGGCCATGCGCCTCAAGGCGGCGCTGGAAACCGCCGGTTTCACCCGCGGGCGCTTAGGCGTCACCGGGCGGGTGGATTTCGGCCCCTGGCACAGCACCGTGCAGGCGCTACAAGCCCTGCTGCCCGACGTGGAACTCGACGGGCGCGCTGCCCATCAGGCATTGCTCGACACCCGCCGCACCAAAACCGAAGATGAAATCGCCCGCATGCGCCACATGGGGCACATCACCACCGAGGTGGTCGGACGGGTCGCTGACTTCCTCACCAGCCAGCGCGGCAAAGATGGCCTGCTGGTGAAATCCGACGGCCAGCCCGTGACCATCGGCGAGGTGAAGGGGCTGATCAACCGCTGGCTTGCCGAACTGGGCGCGGAAAACCCCGAAGGTACGATTTTCGCCCAGGGGCGCGATGCAGGCGTGCCCCACAGCACAGGCCGAGACGACGAGGCGCTCAGACTGGGCACGATGATCGTGTTCGACATCTTCCCCTGTGAGGCGGGCGGCGGTTATTTCTATGACTTTACCCGCACGTGGTGCCTGGGCTATGCCCCCGACGAAGCGCAGGCGCTCTATGAAGACGTCCTCACGGTGTATCGCCAGATTATGAGTGAACTCACCCCCAACGGCCTGTGCCGCGACCTGCAGCGCCGCACGTGCGAACTTTTCGAGGCGCAGGGGCACCCCACCAGTTGCCGCGACGCCAAAGCGCAGCAGGGCTATGTGCACAGCCTGGGGCACGGCCTGGGGCTGGATGTGCACGAAGCGCCCTGGTTCCGCGCCCACGAAAGCAACACCGACCGCCTGGAACCCGGCGTGGTGGTGACGATTGAACCCGGCCTCTACTACCCGGAACGCGGCCTCGGCTGCCGCCTGGAAGACACCGTTTGGGCGCGTCCCAATGGCAGTTTCGAGGTGCTGGCGGCGTTCTCCCATGACCTGGTGCTGCCGGTGAAGGGATAGCGAATTGCGAGTTGCGAATGGCGAGTAGCGAACGATGACCCGAATCCTGGCAATTGAAACCTCATGCGACGAAACTGCAGCCGCGGTGGTCGAAGATGGCCGCCGGGTGGTAAGCAACGCCGTGGCCTCGCAAATCGAGATTCACGCCCGCTTCGGCGGCGTGTTCCCCGAAGTGGCCTCGCGGCAGCACGTTCTCGCCATCACGCCGGTGGTTGAAGAAGCCCTGCAAGCCGCCCATCTCACCCCCGCCGAGGTGGACGCCATCGCCGTGACCCGCGGCCCCGGCCTGCCCGGCTCGCTGGCGGTGGGCATCAACTTCGCCAAGGGGCTGGCGCTGGCTGCGGGCAAGCCGCTGCTGGGCATCAACCACCTCGAAGGGCACATTTACGCCGCCTGGCTGCACGAAGCCAACCAGCAGCCACCCGCCGCGCCCGAATTTCCCCTGGTGGCGCTGCTGGTTTCCGGCGGGCACACCGAACTCATCTTCATGGAAGACCACCTGCACTACCGGCGCCTGGGCAGCACCCGCGACGACGCCGCGGGCGAAGCCTTCGACAAAGTCGCCCGCCTGCTGGAACTGGGCTACCCCGGCGGGCCGGCCATTCAGCAAGCCGCCGAAGGCGGCGACCCCGAAATCTTCGCCTTCCCCCGCCCGTGGCTGAAAGGCGGCTGGGAATTTTCGTTCAGCGGTCTGAAAACCGCCGTGCTGCGCGCTGTGCGGGAAATTCAGGCGGCGGGCAACCCGTTGCCCGTTGCCCACCTCGCGGCAGGCTTCCAGGCCGCGGTGGTGGATGTGTTGGTGGGCAAAACCTTGCAAGCCGCCGCCGAGTTGCAGGCCAAAAGCATCGTAGTGGCGGGCGGGGTTTCTGCCAACCGTCTGCTGCGGGAACGCATCACCGCCGAAGCCTCCGTGCCCGTCCACATCCCCCCGCTGCACTACTGCACCGACAACGCCGCCATGATTGCCGCCGCGGCCTACCGGCGCTTCGCAGCAGGCCAGCGCGACGACCTGGACTTCGACCTCTTGCCCCGCTGGGCAATTGATTTCGTCGGCTAGTCAGTTAGTCAAATGGTCGGATAGTGGTATGGGCAAGAAAATCCTGGCTTTTGAAGAATTGCAAGCATGGCAAAAAGCCCGGACGCTGACAGGTCACATTTACCGCCTGACAGAAAACCCCCGATTTGCCCACGACTACGGCCTGCGCGACCAAATTCAGCGTGCCGCCAGTTCCGTCATGCATAACATTGCCGAAGGTTTTGAAGCCGGAAGCGACAAAGAATTCCTGCGTTTTTTGCGCATTGCCCGCCGTTCTGCTGCCGAGGTGCAATCCCAACTCTACCTCGCCTGCGATTTGCATTACATTACCGAAAGCGAACGCCAGCACGCCCACGCTTTAGCCACCGAAACCAAACGTCTCATCAACGGCCTCATCGCCTACCTTTCCCGCTCCTCCTGACCCGCCGCTGACTGCCTGACTACCCGACTATCTGACTACCCGACTATCTGACTATCTGACTACCCGACTATCTGACTATCTGACTACCCGACTATCTGACTACCATGTTCGTCCACCTCCACGTCCACTCCGAATACTCCCTCCTTGACGGCCTGCCCAAGGTCAAAGCCCTTGCCGAGGCTGCCGCTGCGATGGAAATGCCCGCCCTCGCGCTCACCGACCACGGCGTGATGTACGGCGCGGTGGAATTCTACAAGGCCGCCAAAGCCGCTAACATCAAGCCCATCATCGGCATGGAAGCCTACCTCGCCGCCCGCCGCATGACCGACAAGGACAGAAAGATCTTCCACCTGCTGCTGCTGGCGCAGAACAACACCGGCTACAAAAACCTGATGAAACTCGCCAGCGCCGCCCAACTGGAAGGCTTCTATTACAAACCCCGCATTGACCGCGAAATCCTTGCCGAGCACGCCGAAGGCCTGATAGCCACCACCGGCTGCCTTTCTGGCGAAATTCCCCGCGCCATTCAGGAAGGCGACCTGGCAACCGCCCGCCAGAAAATGGCGTGGTATGTGGACGTCTTCGGGCGCGAGCGCTTCTTCGTGGAACTGCAATCCCACCAGATTCCCGAACTGGAAAGCATCAACCGCACCCTCATCGAAATGGCGCGGGAATTCGGCCTCAAACTGATTGCCACCAACGACGTCCACTACATCAAACGCGAAGACGCCCGCCTGCAGGATGTGCTCATTGCCATTCAGACCGGCAAACTGCTCACCGACCCCAAACGGATGCGCATGGAAGACGACACCTACTACCTGCGCTCGCCGGAAGAGATGGCTTCCATTTTTGCCGAAGTGCCGGAAGCCATCGAAAACACCCTGCTGATCGCCGAAATGTGCAATGTACACTTGCGCTTCGCCAACGCCAAAGAGAAAGAAGACAAAACCAACTACAAACTGCCGCATTTCAAAGTGCCCGAAGGCCACACCGCCGAAACCTACCTGCGCTACCTGTGCGAAAAAGGGTTGCAAGAACGCTACGGCGAGCGCGCCAACGCACCCGAAGTACGCGAGCGGCTGGAACATGAACTCGGCATCATCCACAAAATGGGCTTCGATGCCTACTTCCTCATCGTGTGGGATCTGGTGGAATTCGCCCGCAAAAACGGCATCTGGTACAACGCCCGCGGCTCGGCGGCGGGTTCCATTGTGGCCTACGCGCTGCGCATCACCATGGTCGACCCGCTGGAACACGGCCTGATTTTCGAGCGCTTCCTCAACCCCGAGCGCGTTTCCATGCCCGATATCGACCTGGACTTCCCCGACGACCGCCGCGACGAACTGATGCTCTACTGCGCCGAGGAATATGACCCGGACAAGGTCGCCCAAATCATCACCTTCGGCACCATGAAAGCCCGCGCCGCGGTGCGCGATGTGGGGCGGGTGATGGACATCCCCGCGAGCGAGGTGGACTACGTCGCTAAACTGATTCCCAACGTCCCCGGCAAGCCGGTTTCCCTTGACGACGTGCTTGGTTTCTCTGCCCAGCGGGAACAAAATGCCGAGAAACGCAAAGAGAAAGAAAGACTCATCGTTCCCGAACTGGTGGAACTCTACAACAGCAAGGACGAAACCAAGGCCTATTTCCGCGAACTGCTCGACACCGCCCGCGCGATGGAAGGCGTCACCCGCAATGTCGGTACCCACGCGGCGGGCGTCATCATCACCGACCTGCCGCTGACCGAATACGTGCCGATACACCGCACCACCAGCGACCCCAAAAACCTGCCCATCAAGAAAATCACCCAATACGAAATGTCCATCCTCGAAGACCTGGGGCTGCTGAAGGTGGACTTTTTGGGGCTTTCCACCCTCACGGTGATGGCGCGGGCGTGCCAACTCATCGAAGAGCGCCACGGCGTTCGCTACGACCTCTACAACATCCCCACCGACGACCCCGCATCCTACCGCCTGCTGGGGGCGGGCGAAACCGCGGGCGTCTTCCAGGTGGAAGGGCAGGGCATGAGCCGTTATCTCGTGGAGATGAAGCCTACGGAACTTTCCCACCTCATCGCCATGATTGCCCTCTACCGCCCCGGCCCGCTGGAGTTCATTCCCTCATACATTCGGCGGATGCACGGCGAAGAGGAACCCACCTACCGCCACCCTAAACTGGAACCCATCTTCCGCGAGACCTACGGCATTCCGGTTTATCAGGAACAAATCATGTTCGCGGCCATGGAACTGGCAGGCTACAGCGCCTCCGA
>JALVOR010000021.1 GCA_027026295.1 Anaerolineales bacterium
ATCGACGCGGGGCTGAAACTGGTGCTGCCTGAGGGCATCAGCCTGGTGGGGGAGGATACCGTGCTGGTGCAGGTAAGCATTGCCGCGATTGAAACCAGCATTACCATGTCGCTGCCGGTGGAAGTTACCGGCGTGGGCACCGGTCTGGAGGTGAAAGAAATTTCCCCTAAACTGGTCGATGTGATTCTCTCCGGCCCTTTGCCTGTGCTGGAAAGCCTGCAACCTTCGGCGGTACGCGTCACGGTGGACGTGACCGACCTTGCCGCGGGCACGTATCAACTGAAACCCACCGTGGATGTTTTGAACTCACAGGTGCAGGTGGAATCCTTCCTGCCGATTACGGTGGAGGTGACTTTGCAGCCGGCAGAGTAGTGGCAGCCCTTTGCCCTGGGGAACAGCCCGCGGATGCACGCGAATAACGGCGGATGTGCGCGGATTTTTGACGCAAAGATGCAAAGAAGTTGCCAAGGGCGCCAGGTAAAGTGAGACGCCGTCTGGCCTTGCAGCAGGCACCCTCAACACAAGGCAAACCTCTGTGTTTTCGGGGGCGTTTTTGTGCTTGCTGTGGTTTCCCTCTGGCGTTCTTTGCTTCTTCGGTGCTTTTTGCGTTATACTGGGGGTGTCTTGCAAGATGGAACCCCTGCAACGAGGTCAACATGGTTGAGTTTTTGCATCTTCTCCCCCCCGATGAAGCGTTGCAAACCTGGCTGGAAGCCGTCAACCACCGCACGGCGGCGGAAACCGTGCCCGCTGCCGAGGCATTGGGGCGGGTGCTGGCTGCCGACGTGCTGGCCCCTCACCCCATGCCGCCCTTTGATCGCTCGGCGGTGGACGGCTACGCGGTGCACGCCGCCGACACCTACGGTGCGAGCGACGCCCTGCCTGCCTATCTGGAAGTCGTCGGCGAGGTGCCCATGGGCGCGACGCCCGATTTCCAACTGGCGCGCGGGCAGGCGGCGCTGATTCACACCGGCGGCATGTTGCCCCCCGGCGCCGACGCGGTGGTGATGGTGGAATATACCCAGCAGAGCCGCACTGGTGAGGTGGAAATCCTCAAAGCCGTGGCCGTGGGCGATAACGTCATTGCCGAAGGCGAAGACCTGGCCGCGGGTGCGGTGGTTTTCCCACAGGGCACCCGCCTGCGGGCGGCGGAAATCGGCGGGCTGATGGCGTTGGGCATTCTGGAAATCGGCGTTGCCCGGCAACCCGTGGTGGGCATCATTGCCACGGGCGATGAGGTGGTGCCGCCCGAGGCGGCACCCGCGATGGGGCAGGTGCGCGACATCAACACCTACACCCTCGCGGCGAAGGTGGCGCGGGCGGGTGGCATCCCTAAGCCTTATGGCATCGTGCCCGACCGCCCTGAAGCCCTGGCTGCCGCTGCTGCCGAGGCGCTGCAGGCGTGCGATATGGTGGTGGTCACGGCGGGGTCTTCGGCGAGCACGCGCGATATGACCGCCGAAGTCCTCGACGGCCTGGGCGCCCCCGGCGTGTTGGTGCACGGTGTCAACACCAAGCCCGGTCGCCCCACCATTTTGGCCGTTGCCAAAGGCAAACCGGTCATCGGCTTGCCGGGCAACCCGGTCAGCGCGCTGGTCAATGTGGGGCTGTTCGTGCTGCCTGCCCTGGCGCACCTGCAGGGCGAGAAGCCGCGCCCCAAACCGCTGCTGCCCGCCCGGCTAACAGTTAACCTACCGTCGGCTTCCGGGCGTGAGGACTGGTGGCCGGTGCGCCTGCGCCGCACGCCCGCGGGCTGGGAAGCCGAGCCGATTTTTTACAAGAGCAACCTGATTTTTGCCCTTGCACGCGCCGATGCCCTGCTGAAAGTGCCTGCCGGCGCCACCGGCCTTGCTGCTGGCGAAATGGCCGAAGTGCGCCTCTGCGAAGTTTGACCATCCCCTCACCAGGGCACTGGGCACCGGGCACAGGGCACACGGCACAGGGCACTGAAACACCGAAACACTGGAACACTGGAGCACCGAAACACTGGAACACCAAAACACGGAGCCTCCTATGTCCGTTTACCTCCACGACATCCCCCTGGAAGAAGCCCGCCGCCGTTTCGCCGAAGCCCTGCAGCAAGCGGGGCTGGACGGCGTTTTGGGCACGGAAACCATCCCGTTGGACGACCGCGCCGTGGGGCGCGTGCTGGCCGAATCCGTGTGGGCGCGGATTTCCTCACCCCATTACCACGCCGCGGCGATGGATGGTTTCGCCTTGCGCGCCGCCGACACTGCAGGCGCCATGCCCGCTACGCCCGTTACCCTGCGCTATGGCGAGCATGTGCAGTATGTGGACACCGGCGACCCCATCCCCCCCTGGGCTGATGCGGTGGTGCCCATTGAACTCGTCGAGCCGCTGAACGCGGCGGGCGAAATCGAAACCGAGCGTCCCCGCGCCCCCCACGCCATCCGCCTGCGGCAGGCCGCCCGCCCGTGGCAGAACATCCGCCCCATTGGGGAA
>JALVOR010000022.1 GCA_027026295.1 Anaerolineales bacterium
GTTTTATCTTGCGGTATGGCTGGCGCATCGTCGCAACGAACTGCACAACGAGATGCGCGGGCTGTATCCCCTGGGTTTTCTCGTGGGTGTCACCGCGGCGTTGGTCATGCTGGAACCCGACTATAGTGCCGCGATGACCATTGTGCTTCTGGGCATGATGATGTTTTTCCTCGCTGGCGGCGACGGCAAGCAACTTTCTGTGGTTGCGCTGGCGGCGTTGGTCGGTGGTGCCATTGTGTTGGTGTTTTATCCCAGCGGTGTGAGACGGTTGCTGATTTATTTGCAGGGGTTGAAAGACCCCGTGGATGCCGCCCGTCAGATTCGCCTCGCAGTAGTGGCCGTGGCCCGCGGCGGCTGGTTCGGCGTGGGGCCTGGGCAGTCGCAAATCAAGTTGAGCGGCTTGCCGTTTGCCCACAGCGATAGTGTGTTTGCTGTGGTGGCTGAGGAATACGGCGTGGTGGGCTCGGCGTTGATGGTGATATTGTTCGCCATTGTGGTCTGGCGGGGCATACACATTGCTCTGTCTGCCCCTGATACATACGGGCGTTTGTTGGCAGCTGGGCTTTCCCTGTGGCTGGGCTTCGAAGCGTTTTCCAACATGGCGATGATGCTCAATTTGCTGCCGGTGGCGGGCAATGCCTTGCCTTTCATCAGTTACGGCGGCACGAACATGGTCAATGCTTTGGCTGCTATTGGATTGATTTTGAGCGTGGGACGGGCTTCTTCCCGTGTCCGGGCAAGCAAAAGGAGAGATACCGGTGAGGTTGTTAGTTTGCGCCGGGGGAACCGGCGGCGGCGTGTATCCCGCGCTGTCGGTGGTTCAGGCGCTGGGCGATAGGGCTGAAGCCGTGCTGTGGGTGGGCGGCCAGGGTGGCATGGAAGCCGACCTGGTGACGCGCGCCGGCCTGCCGTTTCGGGCAATTCCTGCGGCGGGTGTGCATGGTGTGGGGCTGCGGCGGTTGCCGGGCAACACCCTGCAATTGCTGCGCGGCTATCGGGCTGCCCGGCGCATTTTGCGGGAATTCCGCCCCGACGCCCTGTTCTTCACCGGCGGTTATGTGGCGGTGCCCGTGGGCGCTGCCGGACGGCGCATTCCTACCGTGCTCTACGTGCCCGACATCGAACCGGGGCTGGCGCTGAAATCGTTAGCGCGTCTCGCCGACCGCATTGCTCTCACTGCCGAAGATTCCAAAGCGTTTTTCCCCCGCCATCGTGGCCTGGTTGTCACCGGCTATCCGGTGCGGCAGACTTTGTTGAAATGGGATCGCGAGCAGGCGATAGCCCACTTTGGGCTGGAACCTGACACGCCCACGTTGTTGGTTTTTGGCGGCAGCAAGGGCGCGCGCACCATCAATCGGGCGTTGCTTGCCGGGCTTGCGGCGTTGTTGCCGCAGATGCAGATTGTGCACATCACCGGCAAACTGGACTGGGAGGAGGTGGCTTCCGCCCGCGAGCAGTTGCCCGCAGACTTGCGCCGCCGCTATCATGCGTTTTCTTACCTGCACGAAGACATGGGTGCGGCGCTGGCCTCTGCCGATTTGGTGGTTTCCCGGGCAGGCGCGTCCGTTTTGGGCGAATTTCCCCTGTTTGGTTTGCCTGCCGTGCTGGTGCCTTACCCCTACGCGTGGCGCTATCAGCAGGTCAATGCGGCTTACCTCGCCGACCGCGGCGCGGCAAAGATTGTACCCGATGAGGAATTAATGCAGCGCCTCGTGCCGGTGGTGCTGCGCCTGATGGAAGATCATACGGGGCGGGAACGCATGGCGGCTGCCGCGCGCACACTGGCTCACCCCGATGCGGCGGAGAGAATCGCTGCGGTGCTGTTGGAAGCAGCGGGAATGGAGGTGTCCGCATGATGCCTTTATCCAGTTTTATGATCTTGAGCATGGTTCTTTTCGCCGTCTCCGGGTTGTTGCACGGGTGGTATAAGGAATTTTTGGGCATGGTGAGCGTGTTCGTGGCCGTCTTTGTGCTGGTGCTGGCGGAAAAATATGTCGGTATTCTGGCATATTGGGCTTCGGACCCTGCTCATGTCAAGACCATGTTTTTCGTGCGCGCCGGGGTGTTTGGGGTGTTGGTGTTCTTTGGTTACCAAACGCCGCGCTGGGCTTCGTCGAAGCGTGCTGTTGGTGGATTGCAGAGCGGGTTGTTGGGCGCTGTGCTGGGTGCTGTGAACGGCTATCTGATTATGGGGATGTTGTGGCATTTTATGGATATTGCCAAATATCCTTGGCCGCAGTTTATTGCTCCCCCTTTGCCTAATGATGTCCTTACCCAGCAAATGTTGCATTATCTTCCTTCGGTGTTCCTCACCGTGCCGGGTGTTTATATTGCGGTCGCTGTGGTGGTTGTATTCTTGATTGTGGTGTTTGTATGAATTCTTTGGAAAGCAAGCGCGTGCACTTCGTCGGCGTTGGCGGCACCGGGCTTTCGGCCATCGCCCGGGTGCTGGCTGAGCGCGGCTGGCATGTGACCGGCTCTGACCGGCAGGCTTCGCCGCGCACGGCGATGTTGCAGCGCCTGGGTGTGGAAGTCGCCATCGGGCACGACCCCGAGCACGCCCGCGCTGCCCATGTGGTGGTGCGCTCTTCTGCCGTGCCGGAAAGCGACCCCGATGTGGCTGCCGCTCGCGAGGCCGGGGTGCCGGTGCTCAAGCGGCGCGATTTCCTGCCGCAACTCACCGCCGGTTACGACGTGCTCGCCGTGGCGGGTTCCCATGGGAAGACCACCACCACGGCGATGCTGGCCTGGACGCTGACGGCATTGGGGCAGGACCCTACTTTCATCATCGGCTCGGAAGCCGCTAACCTGGGCACCAACGCCCGCGCGGGCAAGGGCGCTTACTTTGTCATCGAGGCCGATGAGTACGATTACATGTTCTTGGGCTTGCAGCCTTATGCCGCCGTTGTGACCAATGTGGAGCACGACCACCCCGATATGTTCCCCACCCCGGAGGATTTCCACGATGCGTTCCGCCGCTTTGTGGAGCAGGTGCGCGCCGACGGCTTTTTGCTGGTCTATGCTGGCAACGCAGGCAGCCGCAGCCTTGCCGAGAGGCAGGCGCACGCGTGGACATACGCCCTCAACGACGATGCCGATTACCGCGCCACCGGTTTGACCCTCAACGCCCGCGGCGGTTACGATTTCACCGCTGTGTTTCGCGAGCAACCCCTGACTTCGGTTTCCTTAGGCGTGCCCGGTGAGCACAATGTGCAAAACGCGCTTGCCGTGTTGGCGCTGGTGCACCGCTTGGGGCTGGATGTGCCTGGGGCGGCGGAAGCCTTGGCCGATTTCCGCGGCGCAGGGCGGCGCTTTGAGGTTGTGGGCGAAGCCCGCGGGGTGGTGTTCGTGGACGATTATGCCCATCACCCCACCGAAATTCGGGCGACCTTAGCCGCTGCCCGGCAGCGTTACCCCGACCGGGCGCTGTGGGCGGTGTGGCAGCCCCACACCTTCAGCCGCACCCGCACCCTGCTTGCCGATTTTGCCCGGGCGTTTTCCCAGGCTGATGCGGTGGTGGTGACCGAAATTTTTGCCGCTCGTGAAGCCCCGCCCCCCGATTTCGGCGGGCGACAGGCTGCCGAAGCCGTGCAGCACCCCCGCAAGTTCTTTGCCAGCACGTTGCAGCAGGCTGCTGCTGTGCTGGTGGAACGGGTGCAGCCTCCGGCGGTGGTGGTGGTGCTTTCCGCTGGCGATGCCACGCAGGTCTCCCGCCTGGCGCTGAAAGGATGGCAGGAGAAATGACGGCCGATTTGGTGCTTTACGACCGGATTCAGCAGGCGTTTGGTGAGCGTGTGCAGCGCAATGCTCCCCTTGCTCCTTATACTTCGGCGCGGGTGGGCGGCCCTGCCGATGTGCTCGTTACCGTGCAGAGCAAGCGCGAGTTGGCGGTCGTGGCGCGCCGTTTGTGGGCGTGGAACGCTGCTTTCCTGGTGCTGGGCGGCGGCTCCAATGTGCTGGTTGCCGATGCCGGTGTGCGGGGCGTGGTGGTGCTCAACCGCGCCCGCAAGGTGGCTTTCGCGGCTGAGGCTGAACCGCCCACGGTGTGGGCGGAATCGGGCGTCAATTTGGGCAGCCTGGCGCGGCGGGCGGCGCAATCTGGCCTCGGTGGGCTGGAATGGGCTGCGGGCATTCCGGGTACGGTGGGCGGCGCGGTGGTGGGCAACGCCGGCGCGCATGGCGGCGACACGGCTTCGGTGTTGCAGGTGGCAGAAATCTTGCATCGGGAACGCGGACGCGGCTTCTACACGCCCGAAGACCTGGCTTTCGAATACCGCGACAGTTGGCTGAAGGGGCAGGGAAGCAATGCTGTGGTGTTGAGCGCCACTTTCGCTTTGCGCCATGATGACCCCGCTGCCGTGCGTGAGCGCATGGAATCGTTCAGCGAGCACCGCCGCCAGACCCAGCCCCCTGGCGCCAGCATGGGTTCCATGTTCAAGAATCCGTCCAACGACTATGCCGGGCGGCTCATTGATGAAGCCGGCCTCAAGGGCACTTCGGTGGGCGATGCGGAAATCAGTACCCTGCACGCCAATTTCTTCGTCAACAGGGGTGCGGCTAAAGCCCAGGAAATCTGGGCGCTGATGTATCTTGCCCGCACCACCGTGGCGCAGAAATTCGGCATTTGGCTGGAGCCGGAAATTCGTTTGGTGGGTGAGTGGCCTGAAGGGGCGTTGGAAGCCTTGTACGGCACGCCTGAATTGCCCCCCGCGGTGCCTGTGCCCCACCTCGAGGAGGATGCATGAGCGAGAAATTGCACCTGCTGGTGTTGTTTGGCGGGCGCTCTGGCGAGCACGAAGTCTCGCTGATGTCGGCGCGGGCGGTGCTCGGTGCACTCAACCCCGACCGCTATGAGGTCATTCAGGTGGGCATCACCAAAGCCGGGCAGTGGCTGACCGGCCCCAACGCGCTGGAAGCCTTCGCTGCAGGCGAAACCGGTGACTTGCTGTCCGTTACTTTGCTGCCCGACCCGGTGCGCCGCGGCCTGTGGCTGCTTACCGACGAAGGCGGCCTGCGCCCCTACGCTCCGGTGGATATGGTCTTCCCCGTGCTGCACGGCACTTTCGGCGAAGACGGCACCTTGCAGGGCTTGCTCGAACTGGCTGACATGGCCTATGTGGGCGCGGGCGTGGTCGGTTCGGCAGTGGGCATGGACAAGGGCATCTTCAAAGATGTGATGCGCGCCCGCGGTTTCCCCCTGGCGGCGTATGGCGTGTTTTCCCGCCGCGAGGTGGAAGCCGATGTGGAAGACGTGGCCGACCGCTGCGAGCAGATTGCGCCTTACCCGCTGTTTGTCAAGCCCGCCAACCTTGGCTCGTCGGTGGGTATTACCAAAGCCCATGATCGCGCCGAACTGGTGGCAGCCCTGCGCCTGGCTGCCCGCTACGACCGCCGTCTGGTGGTGGAGCAGGGGCTGAACGCCCGCGAAATTGAGGTCAGCGTGCTTGGCAATGAAGAGCCGCGGGCTTCCCTGCCCGGCGAAATTGTGCCGGGGCAAGAGTTCTATTCTTACGAGGCCAAGTATGAAGATGAATCCTCGCGGCTGTTCATCCCTGCCTTGTTGAGCCCGGAAGACATGGAAAAGGTGCGCGCCCTCGCTGTAGAGATTTACAAGGCGGTGGATTGCGCCGGGATGGCGCGGGTTGATTTCCTGCTGAACCGGGATGACGGCGTGTTTTACATCAACGAAGTGAACACCCTGCCGGGCTTTACCCAAATTAGCATGTACCCCAAACTTTGGGAAGCCAGTGGCCTGCCTTACACCGAATTGCTGGACAAACTGGTGGACCTGGCGCTGAAACGCAAAGCCGACCGCGACCGCACCCGCTGGGAGCGCTGAAGGCAAAGCCCGACTATCTGACTATCCGACTATCTGACTACCCGACTACCTGACTATGTCACCTACCCAGCAAGACACCCTCACGAGAGCACAGCGCGTCCGCTTGCGCAGGCAACAAACGCAGGCGAAGCCGAAACGCACGCCCCGTTCCCGCAAGAAGGTTGTCACGCCGCCAGTGGAAACCCCACCCGTGGTGGTCAGCCGTTATGGTGTGGTGAGCGGTGCTGCCGTGCAGAGTGCCACCTCGGTGCGGCGGCAGGTGCGGGTGGCGCGGCAAAAGAACACCGAAGTCGTTGCCTCGGTGCCGTGGCTTTCGTTAGGGCAGCGGTGGGTTTCCCTTGGGGTGAGCGCTTTCGTGTTTGCCCTGCTGTTGGCTTTGTGGTATGCTCCCCTTTTTCGGGTGGATGTGCCTGAAGTGCAGGGCGTACATTATCTGGAGGCCGGGCGGGTGGCCGATGCCCTGCCGGTGCGTAATCGCCCGATTTTTGCCCTTTCGCCCCAGGAACTCGCCGATACCCTGCTGCGCTTCCCCGCGGTGGCGCACGCCGACGTGCGGCTGGCTTTCCCCAATCGCGTGATTGTGACCGTGACCGAGCGTGCGCCGGTGCTGGTGTGGCAGACTACCCGCCGCAACTGGTGGGTGGATTCCGAAGGTGTGGCTTTCGTACCGGTCACCGAAGAAATGCCCGAAAACGCTCTGGTGGTTAAAGCCAGCGATTTGCCCCCTGACGCCGCTGAGGTGCGCCCCGGTGTGATGCAGGTGCTCACGCCTGCGCAGATTACTTCCCTGCGCGCGTTGAGTAACTATGTACCTGCTGGCACACCGCTGGTTTTCAACCCCCGGTATGGCATTGGCTGGCAGGCAAAGGAAGGCTGGCAGGTTTATGTCGGGCAATCGCTGGAGGAAATGGACAAGCGTATGGCGCTGTATCAGGCCATCGCCAGGTGGCTGACTGCACAGAACGTTCATCCCGCTTTGGTGAACATCGCTTCGCTGCGGGCGCCGTATTATCGCATGGAGCCGTAATCGTGGAAACGCCGGTATTCGTAGGCATCGATGTAGGCACGACCAAAATTTGCACCCTGATTGCGCGCCCCGAGAAGGACGGGCGGATGCGCATCATGGGGGTGGGGCTGGAGCCTTCCCGCGGCATGAACAAGGGCATGGTCGTGGATATGCAGCAGGCTTCCCGCACCATTGCCCGCTCGGTGGAAAAAGCCTCGCGGGCCGCGGGTGTTGAGGTGGCTTCGGCGTTAGTGAGCCTTGCGGCTTCGCATGTTTCCAGCGAAATCAGCCGCGGCGTTGCCAGCGTTTCGGGCGGCGTGGTGGATGCCCGCGATGTGCAGCGGGCTGTGGAAGCCGCTCGCGCCATTGCCGTGCCCCACGACCGGGAAATCGTGCACATCATCCAGCGGGCGTTCCGCCTCGACGAGCAGGAAAACGTCCGCGCCCCCTTGGGCATGCACGGCTACCGGCTGGAGGCCGAGGTGCACATCATCACCGCTTCCCGTGCTTCGGTTGCCAACCTGCGGGAATGCGTGCAGAGCGCGGGCATGGAGGTTTCCCATTTCGTGCTCAATCCGCTGGCTTCCGCCGAGGCGGTGCTCACCGAAACCGAGCGCGAGATGGGCGTGGCGGTGTGCGATATCGGCGGCGGCACCACCGACCTGGCCGTTTACATCAACGGCGACGTGTGGCACACCGCGGTCATTCCGGTGGGCGGTAACCATGTGAC
>JALVOR010000023.1:0-586 GCA_027026295.1 Anaerolineales bacterium
AGTGCCCGCTTTGCAGGCGAATTCCCAGTCGCCCGCCTGGGTGTAGGGCGTCGCGCCCAGGGCCTCGGCCACGATGGTGCCGGTGGGCTTGACCGCGTAGGGGTGGGATTCGGAGCCCACCCACACCGCGCGCAGGTCGGCGGGGTCGATTTGCGCCCGCGCCAGCGCGTTGCGCGCCGCTTCGGTGGCGATGGTCACGGTATCTTCGTCGGGGCCGGGCACGGCCTTTTCCTTGATGGGCAAACCGCCCTTGCCTTCCGTCCAGATGCGGGCGATTTCGCGCGCCGGCAGCCGGTAGCGGGGGATGTAAGCCCCGTAGCCCACGATGCCCACCGGGCGAGCAGGGCGTAGCAATTCGGTCATCGTTTCCTCCGTGTAAAAAGCAACCGCAGATTACGCAGATTTCACAGATTTTTTCTGCGTAATCTGTGAAATCTGCGGTTTCTCTCTGTGTTATTCTCGCATTTGCGCCAAAATCTCCTGGGCGCGGTCGATGCGCACTTCGCCGCTTTCGGCCAGGCGGCGGGCGACTTCGGCGATTTCCGCGCCCTGCGCGCCGGCAGCAATGGCCACCTGCCGGGCGTGC
>JALVOR010000023.1:596-2458 GCA_027026295.1 Anaerolineales bacterium
GCCCGCAGCGCGCCCAGGTTCTGCGCCAGCCCCACCGCGGCGATGATTTCGGCCAACTGCGCCGCGGTCTGCACGCCCATCAGTTTGAGCGCGGCCTGCGCCGCGGGGTGCACCCGGGTCGCGCCGCCCACGATGCCCACGGCTAAGGGCAGTTCCAAAGTGCCCACCAGGTTGCCGTCCGCGTCTTTGCCCCACGTGCTCAGGGAAGTGTAACGCCCGCTGCGGGCTGCGTAGGCGTGCGCGCCGGCTTCCACCGCTCGCCAGTCGTTGCCCGTGGCAATCACCACCGGGTCGATGCCGTTCATGATGCCTTTGTTGTGGGTCGCGGCGCGGTAGGGGTCGGCGGTGGCAAAAGCCCAGGCCGCGATGATGCCGTCGCGCACTGCTTCACCGCGGAAGCCGTCAAAGGCCAAGGCATCCACCGGCACGGTGCAGCGGGCGCGGGCCACGCGGCGGTCGGCCAGGTTGGAAAGGATGCGCAGGTGCACCCGCCCGCCGGTGAGGGCTTCCAGGCGGGGGGCCAGGCGCTCGCACGCGGTGTTGACCGCGTTGGCGCCCATCGCGTCGCGCACGTCGTAAATCAGGTGCACCACTAAGAAATCGCCCAACGCGGGGTGGTTGAGGATGCGCACTTCCAAATCACGCGCGCCGCCGCCCAAGCGCTGCAGCACCGGGTCGATGGCCGTGGCGGCCTCCAGAATTTCGGCGCGGGCTTCCAGAATGCGCAGGCGGGCTTCGTGGGGGTCGGCCACGTCCAAAATCTGGATCTGCCCGATCATTTCGGGCGCGCTGGTGTGGGCCGTGAAGCCGCCGCCGGCGCGGGCCAGTTTCGCCATGTAAGAAGCCGCGGCCACCACCGACGGCTCCTCAATCGCCATGGGCACCAGCACCTCGCGGCCATTGACCACGAAGTTGAGCGCGATGCCTAAGGGCAGAGCGAACGTGCCGACCACGTTTTCGATCATCGGGTCGGCCTGCGCGGCGGTGAGGCCGGGTTCGCCCACTAAAGCGGCAAATTCCGCGGGGGAAAGCACCCCCAGCGCGGCCAGCCGCTCGCGGCGGGCTTCCAGCGGCAGGTTGTAAAAGCCAGGAATGCGGGAAGTCGGGTTCATGGTTTCACCTCATCGGGGCGCGCAAAGCCCCTTGGCGGGGGAATGATACGGCCAAGGGGCTTTCAAAAACTCTCAAAACGGGGCAGAAGCCGTTACGGCGTCGGGAAAGTGAATTCCACCTCGCGGGTAATGGATTGACCACCCGGCCCATCGGTATCGTAAAGCCTCACAATGACCTGGATGTGGTTCCCGGGCGCAATGAGCGAGCCGGTCAGCGTCCACTGAATGTAACCGGATTCGCCGGGGGCGAGGTCATCGATAACCTGGTGGCTGGCGTCCACACAGCCCGCGCTATCGTAAAAAGCCATGGTCTGAAATTGGGAAAAACCATTCGGGGCAGTCAAGTCGTTATAATCGGCAGTATAAGACTGCCAGGTGACGCCGCCCGTATTGGTCACTCTAACCGCCAGATGCACGCCATCCATGCACTGCGTCACACCGACAAATTCCAGCGTGGCGTCGGCGGGCAGCGGTATTGGTGTGAAGACCGGCAAGTGGGAAATGTCGCCGCCGACCGTGGCATACTGCCCCCAAACCCAGCAAAATTCGCCGGGGCGGTCGGGGTTGGGGATGTACCAAAAGAGACCATGAGGGTCGCGGGCGACAACTTCCGCCGTTTCGCCCACCAGCAGCGCGCCCACCTTTGGGTAAGGCTTCCCCGGGCCGGTGCGACAGTTGGTGTTCACCGAAACGCTCACCATCGGTTTGGAAGGCGTGGGCGTGAGCGTGATGGTGGGGGTCAGGCTGGGC
>JALVOR010000024.1 GCA_027026295.1 Anaerolineales bacterium
GGGCAATTATATCATCGGGGGTTCGTAGGGGCACAGCGCCGCTGTGCCCCTACAATCGTGCGTGTGGGCGTGACGTTTTCGTAGGGGCGCACGCCAAAGCGGGCGAGGCACGCCTCGCCCCTACCCACGACCTTCTGTGTTTTCTGTGGCCTCTGTGTTTCCCCGCGCCATTCCCCAAATCCGTGCGTGGTTCGTGGGGGCATTGGCGCCCCAGCCTTTCCCCTTTGCCCTCCCTGCGGGCGTGTGGTATATTCCCCCTATGCGCCTGAAATGGTACTGGTTCGTTTTCCTCGCGGCGGCCCTGGCAGCGTGCAGCGGCACAGCCACACCCGCCCCCGCGGCAACGCCTGCCCCTACGGCCACGACCGCGCCGGTGGTGGCGGCGCTGCCCCCGTCCCTCGCGCCCGCCGAGGCCGCCCTGCGGGCGTGTGCCTGGAAGGTCGGCGTGCCGTTAGCGGTGTGGGTCACGCCCCAGGCGCAGGGTGCGCCGCCCGCGACCAATTTGCGCCTCTGGTGGGGCGAGCCGCCTGCGGGGGCGTGGCAGGCTTACCGCCTGGGCACGGAGCAACTCACCCCCATCGTGCAGCGGGAAAACGCCGCCCGTCTCACCGAAACCGACCTGCGCCGCGTGGTGATGGGGCAAATGCTCACCTGGCCGGCGGAAGGCGACCGCGCCGTGCCCCTCGCGCTGTGGCTTCCCCTGCCGGGCAGCACCGCAAACGCCCGCCTGGATGCGTGGCTGGGCGTGAACCTGCGCCGCAGCGACGCCTCGCTCGCCCCCTCGCCGCAGGACATGCTGGCTTCCGTGGCCAGCGACCAGGCGGCGCTGGGCTTCGTGCCGCGGGGCTGGCTGCGCGCCGCGGGGGTGGAAAACGCCGCTGAGGTGAAAGCCCTGCCGCTGGAACAGCCGCCCCAGGCATGGCAGGCGCCCGTGCTGGCGCTGCTGCCGCCCGACGCTCCGCCCTCGGTGGTTTCCCTGGTGGGCTGCCTGCAGCAGGGGGAAGGCCACGAGATGCTGCAAACCCTTTACGGCGCGCCCTGAACGCGCTGGCTTTCGCGGGGGGAAACAAACGCAGCGACGCATCGCGCATCGCGAATTGCGAACTCATGTTACGCAATGGCGTAACATCATCAGCAAACGCTCACCCTGCCTTTGGCGGCACGCGGCTCATCAGATATTCCGCCAACGCCGTGATGGTCAGGCTGGGGTTCACCCCCAGATTGGCGGGCACCACCGAACCGTCGGCAACATACAGGCCGGGGTAGTTGTGCACCTGCCCGTCGGGGCCGACCACGCCTTCCCCGGCGGTTTCGCCAATGGGGCAGCCGCCCAAAATGTGCGCCGTGATGGGCACGTTGAGCAGGCTCCCGGCCACGGCACCGGCGGGCTGCCCCCCGCTGTGGCGGGCAAAGCGGCGGGCAACTTCGTGCCCCGCGGGCACGGCAATGGGCACACCGGCGCCGGTTTCCGGCTCGACCACCAGGTCGCGGCGGAAGAGGTAGCGCGGGTGGCGGGCATAGCGCATCCGCAGGCGGTTGTCTTCGGTTTGCATCACCAGCAGGATGACCGTGCGCCGCGCCCAGCCGGGGAGCAGGTACAGCCGCGCCGCGTCGAGGGGGTGGGCAACCAGCGCGGCGAGGGTTTGCAGCCAGCGCAGGGTCAGCGGGCGTTTCGGGTCGGGCAGGGTGGGCGTGGAAAGGAAGCGCATCAGCGAAGAGCCTTCGGGGTAGCGCACCGGCTCGATGCGGGTGGTTTCGTCGGCGCGGAAAATGCTGGTGATGGCGATGCCTGCGGCATAGTTCACCCGCCCGTCGCGGTGGGTAACGCCTAACAGTTCTTCGGAGTTGGTGCGCACACCCTCGCCCAGGCGCGGCGAAAGGCTGGGCAGGGTGCCCAGTTCGTCGCGGCAGCGGAAGAGCAGCCGCAAAGTGCCCAACACGCCCGCGGCGAGCACCACGTTGCGCGTCCGCACCGTGCGGGAAGGCTTCCGCGGCCACGCGGTGCTGCTGCGGTAAACGACTTCGTAGCGCGCCCCGTCGGGCTGGCCTTCCCCCAGCGGGCGGATGGCGGCCACTTCGCTTTCCGGGGAAACCGTCACGCCGCGCTTTTCGGCGAGGTAGAGGTAATTTTTCACGGTGGTGTTCTTGGCGTTCTCGCGGCAGCCCACCATGCACGCCCCGCAGAAGGTGCAGCCGCGGCGGACAGGGCCTTCGCCGCCGAAGAAGGGGTCGGGCACCTCCTCTCCCGGCGGGCCGAAGAATACCCCCACGCGGGTCGGGCGGAAGGTGTCTTCCTGCCCCAGTTCGCCCGCCACGCGCTGCAGGAATTCGTCGGCGGGGCCGAGGCGGGGGTTGGGGGCAACGCCCAACATGCGCCGGGCGGTGGCATAGAAAGGGCGCAGCGCCGCCTCGGGGTCGTCGCCCGTGAAACGCCCGGCCCGGTGC
>JALVOR010000025.1 GCA_027026295.1 Anaerolineales bacterium
CTCGAAAGGTTTGGCAGCCTCGCGGATAGCCGGGTCGTTGGAATAGCGTCCGCGCATTTCAGGCGGCAGCAATTCAGCGATTCTCTGCATGATGGTATGCCCAATCTCCTCCAGGCGTTCGCGCCGCTGCCTTCCCCTGCCCTCAGCGCGGAAGGGGCCAAACGGCTTGCCGATGTTCACCACCAGCCGCGGGCGGTTGTGCAACCGCAGGGGGAACAGGTCGTGCAGCCCATACATGCCAACAGGCAACAAAGGCGCCCCGCTGCGCGCCGCGAGGTAAGCCGTGCCGGGGCGCGGCGGGCGCAACACCTGCGCCCACGCACCGCCTTCCGGAAAGATGCCCAAACGCCCGCCGCGACGCAGCAGGTGCTCGGCATCGCGCAACGCGTTGCGGGAAACCGCGCCGCGATAAACCCAAAAGCCCCCCCACAACTTCGGGAGATAATGCGACCAGCGGGGCGCAAACCCCGGCACCGCGCCGGCGATGAAATCGATATCCCACGGCATGGCACGGATCACCACCACCGGGTCGGCAAAATGAAAGTGATTGGCAACCACAATCAGCGGCCCCTCAGCGGGGATATTCTCGAGGCCGCGGATTTCCAGGCGGGTAAACGCCGCCGTGGCCGCGTAAATCAGCGATTTGAGGATAAAGCGGACGGGGCCGCGACGCTGGTAAGTGAAAAAAGACATCGTGATCTCCTACGAATTGGCTTCGGCCTGGGCAGCCGCCTTGGCCGCCTGTGCAGCGCGGTAGCGCTTCACATTGACCGGCAGCAGCAAAAGCAAGCCCGCAAGCAGGAAAACCGCCACCGAAACAATGGCAATCCGCTGGCCAGCCTGCTCGGCGGGCAACGCCATCATGCCGCTACGCTGATACCACAATGCCGCTTCGGCAGCAATGAAGCCATAAACCGTCGGACCAATGAACGACGAAGTGCGCCCCGCGATGGCAAAGAAGCCGTAGAATTCCGCGCTGCGCCCCGGCGGCGCAAAGAAACCCACCATGGTGCGGCTCACCGACTGCACACCCGTCAGAGCAAAGCCTGCCACCATGCCAATGATGAAAAAGTCGGTCAACGAGCGGGCGGTCAGGATCCACAACACCGCGCCAATCATCATCACAATTGCCACAATCAACGAATTCTTGTAACCCACGCGCTCGCCCAGTTGGGCAAAGGCATAGGCACCAGCCACCCCTGCTACCTGAACGACAATCATGAAGATAATCAACTGCGTCTGCGTCATGCCAAACAGCACCGCGCCAATGATGGCAGCAAAATCCAGTGCCATCAAGATGCCGTCGTTGTAAACCAGAAACGCCACGATAAACTGCACGAAATCCCGAAAACTGCGGATGGCGCGAATGGTGCGGGTGATGCGCTCGAAAGCCACCTGCCAGATGTTCTTGCCCTCCGGCAGTGCTTTGGGCACTGCGCGCTCATCAACCCAGCGCAGCAGCGGAATCGACGAAACCGCAAAGAACACTGCTGTAAAGACCAACGACAGGCGCACCATCAAATCACCGCCCACCAGCACAATAGGCGGCAGCACCAGCAGCAAACACAAAATGCCGCCCACGGAACCAATCGCCCAGCCGTTGCCGGAAACGCGCCCCAACTCTCCCGGCTCGGCGATTTCCGGCAACAAAGCATTGTAAAACACCTGGCCACCGCGGTAGCCGATTTCCGCCAGAACGAAAAACAGCATGCCCATCAGCACGTCGCCCTTCTGAACGAAGAACAGCAGCGCGGTAAACACCCACGTCACCGCCGAAAAAGCGAACAAAAATCGCTTCTTCGAGGCGGAAAAATCGGCCATGGCGCCCAACACCGGCGCAATGACCGCCACGACTAACATCGCCACGCCCACGGCAATACCCCACAAACGCGAGCCTTCTGCACCCCCCACCACCACGCCTTTGAAGTACGCCGAATAGACCGCCAGCAAAACCACCGCGGCATACGCCGAGTTGCCAAAATCGTACAGATACCAGGCCAAGTGTTCACGGTTCATGCTTTTGAGTTTTGTCAACATGCCATTTCCTTTCCAAGCAGATTTACGGTAAGATTAAACCGCCCTCCGCCAGGCATCTTACCACTTTCAATGCCTGAGCAGAGGAAGATTTCGTTACCACACCACCACCATTTTACAACAGGGCACCGACGCAAGCAGTGTCAACAGGTTGTTATTCATAACCCCGAAAAAGGAGAAGCGTTTTGGAAACCGCCCATTTACCTTCTCGCAAGGATGTTCCCGTCGAAGAAACGTGGAACCTGGCAAGCATTTTTCCCACCATCGAGGCGTGGCAGGAAGCCTACCGCGAGGTCGAAAACCGGCTTCCTGAAATCGAGGCGTTCAAGGGCAAACTCGCCGAGGGGCCGGAAACACTGCTCAGGGCCTTCAAAACCACCGAAGAAATCGCAATTTTGGCCGGCAAGGTGTTCGTGTATGCCGGGTTGGCCGCCTCGGTGGACGTCGGCGACCAGCAAGCCGCAGCCCTGGTCGGTCAGGCCAGCGGGCTGATGGCGCGGCTGCGCGCCGCTTCGTCTTACATTCAGCCCGAGTTGATGAGCATTGGGTTCGACACGCTGGAAGCCTGGACAGAAGAAAACGAAGCGCTGAGGATGTATCGGCACGATTTCGACCATCTCAAGCGCATGGCGGCGCACGTCCGCTCCGGCGAGGTCGAAGAATTGCTGGCAATGGTTTCAGAGCCGCTGCCGCCTTCCACCCTGCCTGCCTACGCCGCGCTGGTCAACGCCGACCTGAAATTCAAACCAGCGGTCAACAGCGCGGGTGAAACGCTGGAAATCGGCCAGAGCAGCATCGGTTCGCTGATTACCCACCCCGACCGGGAAGTGCGCCGCACAGCGTGGGAAAACTACGCCGACGCCTACCTGGAACACAAGAACACCATTGCTGCCATCCAAACCCAGGCGCTGCGGCGCGATGTGTTCTACATGCGCGCCCGCGGCTACGAATCTTCCCTGCAGGCAGCGCTATATCCTAACAACATCCCCGAAACGGTCTTCCACAACCTGATCGACGTCTTCAAAAAGAACCTGCCCACCTGGCACCGCTACTGGCGCATCCGCCGCGCGGCGCTGAAGGTGAACGCCTTCCATGTTTACGACATCAAAGCACCGCTGATGGAGGAGAAGCCGCGCGTGCCTTACGAACAGGCAGTGGAGTGGATCGCAGAAGGCATGGCGCCGTTAGGCGAGGAATACGTCCGGGTGCTGCGGGAAGGCTGCACCACTGCCCGCTGGGTGGACCGCGCCCGCAACAGGGGCAAGCGGCAGGGAGCGTTTTCCTGGGGCACTTACGGCACCCAGCCCTTCGTGATGATGAGTTACAGCGATGACGTCTTCAGCCTGAGCACCTTAGCGCACGAGTTGGGGCACTCGATGCACTCTTACTTCACCCGCAAAACACAGCCCTATGTCTATGCGCATTACTCGCTCTTCGTTGCCGAGGTGGCTTCCAACTTCAACCAGGCCATGGTGCGCGCTCATCTGCTGAAAACGCAAGACGACCCCGCCTTCCAACTGGCACTGCTCGAAGAAGCCATGTCGAACTTCCACCGCTACTTCTTCATCATGCCCACCCTGGCGCGCTGGGAACTTGAAATGCACCGCCGCGTGGAAGCAGGCGAGCCGGTGAACGCCCAGAGCATGATCGACCTCGCCGCCGACCTGTTCAAAGAAGGCTACGGCGACGAAGTGGCTTTCGATCACGACCGCATCGGCATCACGTGGGCGCAGTTCGGGCACATGTACATGAATTTCTATGTTTACCAGTATGCCACCGGCATTTCCGCCGCCCACGCCCTGGCCGACGGTGTGCTTTCCGGGAAGCCTGACGCGGTCAAGCACTATCTCGATTTCCTGAAAGCGGGCAGTTCCGTTTACCCACTGGACGCCCTGCGCATGGCCGGAGTGGATATGACCTCTCCCGAACCGGTGGAAAAGGCCTTCGAAGTGCTGGCCGATTATGTCAGCCGCATCGAGGCGCTCGTGTGACGCTTCCCGCGTATGTTGTCGCGGCAAGGGCATAGCGCAAGTTTCTTCAGGCACCGGGCCTTCGTCCGGTGCCTGTTCTTTTCATCTCCCCTGCGCGCGCAGCATGAAGGTAACTGTTCAGCCCTGGCAAAGAGAGATTGCAGATTCTGCAGACTGAAAACCACAGAAGGCACGGAAATGCCACTGAAAACACAGAAACGGAGCAACTTGTGAAGTGTTGCTTCGTCAATGCGCGGAATCCGAAGTAACGCCGTGCTAGATTGACAACGCTCTCTGTGTCTTTGCGTCTCTCTGCGTCTTTGCGTTAAATCCGCGGCTATCTGTAATGATCCGCGTTCATCCGCGGGTTGTTTTCCAAAGGCTGAACAGTTACGCATGAAGTATAATCACCTCCATGCCCCCAACTGAAGCCTACGCCGTGCCTGCCTGCGAAGTCCGCCGCGAACTGCAGGTAGTCAATTCGCGTTTCATCGCCACCCTTGCCCCGGCAGAAAGCGTAGAGACCGCCCGCGCCTTCGTTGCCCGCATCCGCAAGGAATTTGCCGACGCCACCCACAACGTGCCCGCCTACATCGTGGGCGGGGGCAGCAGCGCCATTGCCCACGCCTCTGACGACGGCGAACCCTCCGGCTCGGCGGGGCGCCCCATGCTGGCAGTGCTGCGCGGCAGCGGGCTGGGGGATGTCGCCGTGGTGGTCACGCGCTATTTCGGCGGCACCAAACTGGGCATTGGCGGACTGGTGCGCGCCTACACCCAGGCAACGCAAGCCGTGGTAGAAGCCGTGCCTCGCGCCCGCAAGGTGCTCAGCCACACCGTGATGGTGGGCATTCCCTACGCGTGGCTGGAGCGCGTGCGGCGGCTGGCAGCAGCCCACGGCGGCGCGGTGCTCGACGAAACCTTTGCGGGGGAAATCACCCTCACCCTGCGCTTCGCGGTGGAAGACTACCCCGCCTTCGCCGCCGCGCTGCGGGAAGCCTCGGCAGGGCAACTCGCGCCCCTGGTGCTGGAAACCGCGCCGGTGCGCCTACCCGCAAGCGATATGTCGGCGTGCCGCGACGCGAAAAAGTAAACCTGCATCTGCCCAACCATGAGAAAAAGAAATATGGGGGCTGAAAAGACATCGGCAAAGCATCACCAGAAAGTAATGCAAACTTTCTTCTGTAAAAATGATGAGCGCTTGCCGCAGCCGGAGCCGCCTAAGCCCAACGGCTCTCATGTTCCCCCAACTTGCAGAACGAATGCGCGCCAAAGCAGCCAATGGACTCGCCTCGTGGAAGCAGGCTAACGACAGCCAGACAGCCCACGTGCGGGCAAACAGACGAAGCAAAACCTTGGTGGCGACGGGCCAGGCAACGTCGCCGTCGCCATAACCAAAGGTCAACTATGCACTAATTCCTGTTTCTTGCCGATTTGCTCAACTTGCGCAGTTTATCGGGCTGAAGTTCGGCCATCAGGCCGGTGTAGCCGCCTTTGAAAATGCGAACGTCCTCGAAGCCCTGAGCGTGCAGGTAAGCGAAGACCACGCCGGCGCGGTCGCCGCCGGAGCAGAAGGTCGCCACGAGTTTGTCGCGCGGCACTTCGTCCAGGCACTCCGGCAATCGGTCGATGGGAATGTGCAGCGCAAAGGGCAGGGCAATGTGCTCGCGCTCCACCTCGGTGCGCACGTCCAGCAACACGGCTTCACCTTTCGCCCACTTTTCGAAAAAGGCCGCCGGCATGATGATGTGCTTGCCGGTGCCCCAGTAGTCGAGATTCAGGCTTTTCATCCAGTTGGTAAAAATGTTTTCAGACATGGATCGCTCCTTCCGATACCTGTAGAACAACCGCTAACAGTTGTCCCAAGACTTTGGCTTTTTTGGGGAAAGTCATGCCATTGTCGGTGGTGGTCAGGCGCACCTGATGATTGTAACAAGGAAGACACCCCGCTGTCACCAGCGTTGGCTTCCCCCGCGCTGCAGGGGTTGGCGTGGCGGTGGAGGACCGGTAGCGACACGCACGCGCTCAACGGTTTGGTCGCACCCGCCAGGCCGCTTTGCCCTCCGGCGTCAACATCAGCCCTTGGGCGCGCAAGGCCTCTTCTAGCGCGGCCAGCCATTGCTGCCGCTGCTTTTTGTTCATCACCATCCGCAGCGTCGTGCCATCGCCCAGGGGGATGTCCACCGACTGGTTGAGGCCGTATTTGGCCAGTGAAACGCGGGTGAGGTTTTTCAAGGCGATTTCCTGACGGCGGCTGCCCAGTTGGGCTGTTTTGCGCAGCAGGGTGCGGGCAATGATGGAAACCGCCGCCGCGGCTCCGGCAACCATGGATTCCGAAAGCACCACGATGCGGTGACTGGTCAGGTAGCACACGCCGGTGCGCGTCACGATGCGGCCTTCTACGAGCGAAACATGGTCTTTGCGCAGCAGGTTTTCGTTGGGAGAGAGCGAGATTTCAGACACGGCATCCTCCAGGGGTGGGGAAAGGCGCGGCCTGGGGAGAGCGGAGTGAACATCAGCGCCCCGCTATCGCCAGCAGGTCTTCTGCCGTGACGACGCGCAGGTGCTGAGCGGCGTAAGCCACCAGATCTTCGTAAGCCTGCCAGATGGCGGCCTGCTCCTCAGCCGAGCGGGGCGTGGAAGGGTCGGGCGCGGTCAGATCAAAGGGCGGGGCAAGGGGGTCTTGCTTGTTGCCGTGGGCGTCGATGGTGTAGTAAAACGAACCCCAGGCCGCGGAGCCGCGACGGTAGAAGTTGTTTTCGTGAATCAGGACGTTGATGAACGGCGGGCGGGGCGGCGAAGCCTGCCACCAGTCGTTCAGGCCGTTTTGCAGCAAATTCACGGGAAGATACTTCTCGCCGCCGGCGCGGGTAATCAGGTTCCACCAGAAGTTGCCGCCGTCCACGCGCACAACGCTAAAATCCGCGGGACGAATGAGCAGCCCCTCGGGCGTGAACACCAGCGGCTGCGCCATATCCGCGCCCGATTCGTGGTACACCACCACGGCTTTTGCCCCCAGGTCGGCGTACACTTTGCGCGCCGCTGCAACTACCCGCCGCGGGCCGCCGCCGGTGGTCACCGTGACGGGTAGTTTCCCGAAAATTTGGGCGACGTAGGTGTAGCCGCCAGGCTGGTCGCGCAGCAATTGACCGGTGCGCATGTCCAGGCGGTAAGTTTCGTAATCGCGCAGGGTTTGGTACAACTGGTCGTCGCTCAGGTCGTTGAGCCAGTCGCCAAAGCCATTGACCAGGGGGTGCGGGGCGCGGATGTGGTAACTGATGGTCATGCCCGAATCTTTGAGCCGCTGGATGACTTCAGGGTAGTGTTCCGCATAGGCTCGCACCACCGGCGCGGTGACGTAAAACTCCCCCCGCACATGGTACTTCTCGAAAAGGGTGATCAGGCGCAGCAGGGTGGCCGCGCTTTCGTCGTTGTGCACCCAATCGTGGGTGTTGATGATGAAGGCGATATAACCG
>JALVOR010000026.1 GCA_027026295.1 Anaerolineales bacterium
GTTGTAGAAGCGTAACTGTTCAACCTTGAGGAAGATAGCCCACGGATGAACACGGATGCTTGCGGATGGACGCGGATTTTTTAACGCCAAGGGTGCAAAGAGGGCAGAGACGCAAAGGGAATTGTCAATTTGTCAATTTGTTGTAACGCTTCACGAATTGCCTGATTTCTGTGTCTTCTGTGGTGCTTCGGTGTTTTCTGTGGTTTTGTGGTTTCTCCTTGCTGGAGCGGAGCGGTTACGGAGAAGCGTTGTTTTGCCCTCACTCCATAATGGCACAACCATTTCTGCACATTTCGCTTGCCTCCGGCATTTTGCAGCCTGACCATATCATTTTAGACTGGCACAATCCCGTTCTTCCTATTACAATTCATTTATCCAAGGGAGCGAGGCAACCTATGACCCCCACGCAACGTTTAGCCCAACGGTACGAATTGCGCCACCTGCTTGGCCGCGGCGGCATGGCATATGTTTACCGCGCCTACGACCACACTCTGGAGCGCCCGGTGGCGGTCAAGGTGCTGCGCGCTGAATATGCCAACGATCCCCAATTCCGCGAACGTTTTCGGCAAGAGGCCACCGCCGCTGCCCGCCTTTCGCACCCCAACATCGTTACGGTGTATGACTTTGGCTACGACGATGAATACCTTTTTATGGTGATGGAATACGTCCCGGGCATGACGCTGCGGGCGCTCATTGACGAGCAGGGGCCGCTCCCCGTTGAGCAGGCGCTGCACCTCGCCATTCAGGCCTGCGCCGGTCTGGGTTATGCCCATCGGGTTGGGCTGGTGCATTGCGATGTCAAGCCCCAAAACCTGCTGGTGACCTCGGACGGGCGTCTCAAGGTTGCCGATTTTGGCATTGCCCGCGCCCGCATAGCCCATGCCGCCACCACGGAAGAAGTGGTCGTGTGGGGTTCGCCAACTTACTTTTCGCCCGAGCAGGCCGCCGGAAAGCCGCCGGTAGCGGCTTCGGACGTCTACGCTCTGGGCGTTGTGCTCTACGAAATGCTCACCAGGCACACGCCTTTTCTCGCCGACGGGCCACTGGAACTGGCGCGTATGCATCGGGAATCCCCGCCTGTGCCGCCGACGGTGTACCGCCCGGATATCCCCAGTCGGGTCGAGCAGGTCATCCTGCACGCGCTTTCCAAAGAGCCTTCCCGCCGCTACCGCACCGCCGACCAGATGGGGCGGGTGCTGCTTTCGTGCCTCGATGAACTGCCGCAAGCGAGTGAGGCAGGGGAAGAAGCCGAACCCGCGACGGTTTCCCTGCCAGCGCAGACCAAACCCGAAGAGCCTGCCGCCCCGGAAACGGTTTCCGCTGAAGAAGAAGCGCGGGAAGACGAAACGGGCATTGACTGGGTTACGATTTTGCTGGCGTTCATTGCTCTGATTGCCGTGGGCGGGTTGATTCCCCTGTGGGTGTGGGTGTTTCTCGCTTACCAGAGTGCGCACTGACCCCTGTGCTATAATTGCGCTGCCATGAAACCGGTGATTGCCCCCTCGATTCTCTCGGCTGACCTCACCCGCTTGGGCGAGCAAATCGGCGAAGCCGTTGCTCACGGCGCGGGCTGGATTCACGTGGATGTGATGGACGGCCATTTCGTGCCCAATTTGACGTTGGGCACAGCGGTGGCAGCAGCCGTGCGGCAGGCAACCGACCGCTGGGTGGATGTGCACCTCATGGTGGAACGTCCCGAGGCCTTGCTGCCGGCCTTTGCCAAAACCGGGGCAAACAGCCTTACCGTGCACGTGGAAGCCACACCCCACATCCACAGGGCGCTGCAGCAAATTCACGCCCTGAGCTGCAAAGCAGGGGTGGCACTCAATCCCGGCACGCCCGCCGAAGCCGTCTTCCCCGTGTTGCATTTGGTGGACCTGGTGCTGGTGATGTCGGTCAACCCGGGCTTTTCGGGGCAGGCGTTTTTGCCCGAAGTGCTGCCCAAAGTGCGGCTGTTGCGGGAACGCCTCGACGCGGTCAACCCCCAGGCGCGCGTGCAAATCGATGGCGGCATCAACGCTCAAACCCTGCCGGAAGCCCTGCGTGCTGGCGCCGACGTCTTTGTGGCGGCGAGCGCCGTGTTCCGTCACCCTGAGGGCATTGCCGCGGGCATGACGGCGTTGCGGCAGGCGGCAGGCCTGGGAAGCGATCCCCTGGGTTCCGCAGATTGAAAACCGCTGAGGGCACGGAAGCGCCATCGAAAGGAGATTCGTGTGGCGCCAATCTGTCACTAAGAATCAACGCCCTGACTTCCCTCTCCGCCCCTGCGTTAACGCTTCCTGGCACCTCTGGCGTTATCTTGGCGCCCTTGGCGTCCCCAAAAACCGCGTGCCCCCGCTGTTATCTGCGTCATCCGCGGCCTGTTTTTTAAGCGCAGTTACGGATTTCTTGCTTTAAAAGCGAAAAATCACGGCCA
>JALVOR010000027.1 GCA_027026295.1 Anaerolineales bacterium
ACTCCGTAACTGGAAGCAAGGGTTCCGCGACCAAGTCATGGAAACCTGTTGTGGCTTGCACAACTTCCGATTGAACTTCAGACCCTGGCACTATGACCCTGTCCCTACTTAAACCGTGATAATGTCTTGTGAATCTGTGGATGCATGTAGGGCGGGATGCCCATCCCGCCCTACGGCTTTATTAGGCAGCTTCGTCGGAAATGTAAGGCACGTAGTTGGTGCGGGCGACGTGCTGTTCGAGGGCTTTCTCGGCGACGGCGCGCGCCACTGCCCGATGGACTGCGGGCACGAGCGGGCTGGGCAGCAGGTCGCCTTCGGGGGTGTTGGCAACGATGGCATCTACGGCGGCGAGGTACATTTCGGGGGTGATGCGGGTGGCGTGGGTGTCCACTGCGCCGCGGAAGATGCCGGGGAAGCCAAGGACGTTGTTGACCGATTTGCCGTCGGCGGCGAAAGCCGCGCCTGCGGCGAGGGCGGTTTCGGGTTCGATTTCGGGGTGGGGGTTGGAAAGGGCAAAAATGATTTGCCCCTGCCGCACCCATTCGGGCTTGATCAGCCCCGGCGCGCCTGTGGTGGCAATCACGATGTCGGCTTTTGCCATGATTTCGTCCAGGCTGGCCCGCTGCCCGCCGTAGCCTTCCAGGCGTTGCAGCGCGTCTTCGCTCAGGTCGGCGCCGAGGACGGGGTGGTGGGTGATGTGCATCAACATGCGGCTGATTGCCATGCCCGCCGCCCCCAGGCCGATTTGGCCGATGACGGCCTGGCTCAGGTCAATGCCGGCGTAGCGACAGGCGTTCTTCAGGGCGGCAGTTACCACCACTGCGGTGCCGTGCTGGTCGTCGTGCATGACCGGGATGTCGAGTATCTTTTGCAAGCGCTCCTCGATTTCGAAGCAGCGCGGCGCGGAAATGTCTTCCAACTGGATGGCAGAGAAAGTGGGTGCAATGGCGGCCACGGCGTTCACGATTTCGTCCACGTCTTTGGTGTTGAGCAGCACCGGCACGCCTGAAAGCCCTACCAGGCTTTCCATGAGCATGGCTTTGCCTTCCATCACGGGCATGCCCGCCACCGCGCCGATATCGCCCAGGCCGAGGATGGCGGTGCCGTCGGTGACGATGGCGACCAGGTGGCTGATGGAGGTGAATTGCCAGGCCAGTTCGGGATTTTCGGCAATTTGCAGGCAAACCTGCGCCACGCCGGGCGTGTAAACGCGCCGCAGGGTGGCTAACGAATCAATCTTGTAGCGGCTGCGAATGGCGATTTTGCCACCGCGATGGACTTCCAGCACCTCGTCGCGCACTTCCAGTACCTGCGAGCCGGGGTTGGCGCGCATCGCGGCGATGATGGCATCCATTTGCTCCACCGTGTCGGTGTAAACGGTGATATCGCGCACGATGGCTTTGGTGCCTTCACGGATGAGGCGGATTTCGCCGATGCTGCCGTTGCGCTCGGCGACGGCGGTCAGCAAGTGGGCCAGGGTGCCGGGAACCAGTTTGTTACGCACGCGCACAGTGCGCATGACTTTGTTTTGCCAGGGCATTAGGAGACCTCCTGGGATTGCCGGGTACGGCAGGGCATGCCTGCCTGAAAGCGAAAACCGAATATGAAGCCCCGACAGGCTTTCAAGGTCTGCCAGGTCGCTGGGCAGCGGTTGTGATTTACCCCCACGCGCTGCGGAAGGCCCGGCGCAGCGTTTCGCGTCGCGGCTGGCTCAGGAAGGCGCTTTCCAGTGCGGTCGCGGTGCATTCCCACAGTGCCTCGCGCGAAAGCCCCAGTTTTTCGCGGGCGAGGGTGAATTCGTGGCTCAAGTCAATGCCCGACACGCTGGGGTCGTCGGTGTTGATGGTTGCGCGCAGGCCGGCTTCCAGCATTTTGGGCAGCGGGTGGGCTTCAAGGGAGGGCACCACGCCGCTCTGGTAGTTGCTGGTGGGGCAAACCTCAAAGACCACGCCGCGTTCGCGGGCTAACGCCACGGCGTTAGGGTCTTCCAACACGCGGATGCCGTGGCCGATGCGCTCGGCCTGCAGTTCTTCGATGGCTTCTGCGACGTTGGAAGCCGGCCCCCATTCGCCTGCGTGCACGGTGATGTGCAGCCCGGCGGCTTTGGCTTCCCTGAAGATGGGGGCAAAGGGCTTTGCCGAGTAACGGCTTTCGTCGCCCGCCAGGTCCATGCCCACCACCCCGCGGCTGCGGAATGCCACCGCGAGGCGCGCGACTTCTTCGGCGAGGGCAGGCGGCTCGTGGCGGTTGACGCTCACGATGAAGCGCAGGGTGACTTGCTTTTCTGCCGCCGTTTGGCTGGCGCTGGTCACAACCCAGTCCATGACCTCGCCCAGCGGAAACTTTTAGGCCCCTCGTATCCGGCCTCCCTCAAACACCGCGCCACTGCTTCAGCCGTCTCCTCATC
>JALVOR010000028.1 GCA_027026295.1 Anaerolineales bacterium
TCCCTCAATCCCTCAATCTCCCCTTCCCGTCGCCATCCTCGGCGCCACCGGCACGGTGGGGCAGCGCTTCATCAGCCTGCTCGACGAGCACCCCTGGTTTCGGGTCGTCGCCCTCACCGGCTCGGAACGCCGCACCGGGCAACGCTACGACGAGGCCGTCCATTGGCTGCTTTCCAGCCCCCTGCCCGCGTGGGCTGCGGAAATGCCCCTGGTGCCCACCGCCCCCGAAAACCTGAACGGCGCGGTGTTAGCGTTTTCTGCTCTGCCCAGCGGCGTGGCCCGCGAAGTGGAACCCCGCCTCGCCAACAGCGGCGTTTGGGTGTGTTCCAACGCCTCGGCTTTTCGCCGTGAGCCCGATGTGCCCATTCTGTTCCCCGAAGTCAACGCCGAACACATCGCCGTGTTGCGCCAGCAACAGGCCAACCGCGGCTGGCCGGGCGGCATCGTGACCAATTCCAACTGCACCAGCAGCGGCCTCACCGTGGCGCTCAAGGCGCTGCACGACGCCTTCGGCTTGCGGGATGTCTTCGCGGTTTCCATGCAGGCGATTTCCGGCGCCGGCTACCCGGGCGTGGCTTCCTTAGACATCGTGGGCAATGTCATCCCCTACATCGGCGGCGAGGAAGCCAAAGTGGAATGGGAGCCGCGCAAGATGTTGGGCGCGGTCACGCCCGAGGGCATCCGCTTAGCCGATTTCCGCATTTCGGCGCACACCAACCGCGTGCCCGTGGTGGATGGGCACACCGTGGTGGTTTCCGTGGCGCTGGAACGCCCCCCGGCGGACGCCGAAGAGGCCGTCCGTGCCCTGGAAGCCTACCAGCCCCCGGAAATCGCCCGCTGCCTGCCTTCCACACCCCAGCCGGTCATCGTGGTGCGCCGCGAGCCGGACCGCCCCCAGCCCCGCCTGGACGTCCTCACCGGCGGCGGCATGACTACCGTGGTGGGGCGGGTGCGCCCCGACCCGATTTGGGATTTGAAATTCGTGGTGGTTTCTCACAACACCGTGCGCGGAGCGGCTGGCGGGGCGGTGTACAACGCCGAGGTGTTGGTTGCCAATGGCTTTGTAAAATGATGCATGATGCATGATGCAGGGCGCCCCCGCCAAAAATCACGCTGGACAAACCGCCCACCCTTCGTTATAATCACCGTCACCAATCAGCGTTTTGCAAGCCCAACACGGGAACACTCGGAGAACCACCCCTGCCCAGAGAACTGCCGGTTGGTGCGAGGCAGCCAGGGAACCTCCGAAATCCACCCCGTTGGTGCCATGGCACCAGGGCATCCCCGCAGGGGCGGCACCGCCGCCGTAAGGGGCATCGGTTTGCGCCCGTTATCGCGCCCAGAGGCAGCCCGCGCGGCTGCAAAGGCAGGTGGCACCACGAGCGCCCCCCTCGTCCTGCAGGCGGGGGGCGCTTTTGTTATCCACAGGCCGCTGTTCAGCCACGAGGGAAAAGGCCACAGATGACACGGATACACACAGATTGATTGTTGGAACACCAAGGGCGCAAGAGGTTAACGCAAAGGCGCAAAGAGTAAACCTGTGTTTTCTGTGCTAATCTGTGAAATCGGTGGATGTTTTTCTGCGCGCTGCGTCATCGGTTGTTTTGCCTCACCGGGGCTGAACAGTTACAGCACAGGAGGTATGCCCATGTTAGACATCCAACGCTTTCGCGAAAACCCCGACGAAATCCGCGCAGCCCTGCGCAAGCGTCAAATGTCCGTTGCCGTTGTTGATGAAATCATCGCGCTGGACGCCAAACGCCGCGACCTGATTCAACAGAGCGAAGCCCTCAAAGCCGAGCGCAACCGGGTTTCCAGGGAAATCGGGCGCACCAAAGACGCCGCCGAGCGCCAGCAGAAAATCGAAGCCATGCGCAAGGTGCGCGAGCAAATTGCCGAACTGGATGCCGCTCTGGAAGAAGCCGAAAACGCCTTGCAAGCCCTGCTGGCTTCCCTGCCGAATATTCCCGACCCGCGGGTGCCCGAGGGCCGCGACGAAAGCGACAACGTGGTGCTGCGCCAGGTCGGCGAGGTGCCCACCTTCGACTTCGAACCGCGCCCTCACTGGGAAATCGGCCCTCGCCTGGGTATCATGGACTTCGAGCGCGGCGTCAAACTCAGCGGTAGCCGTTTCTACATCCTCAAAGGCGCGGGCGCCCGTCTGGAACGCGCCCTCATCGCCTGGATGCTCGACCTGCACCGCCGCCAGGGCTACACCGAAATTTACCCGCCTTTCATGGTCAAGGAAGCCGTGGTGTTCGCTTCGGGGCAACTGCCGAAGTTCCGCGGCAACCTCTACCACGACGCGGAGGAGGACTTCTGGTGGGTGCCCACCGCCGAGGTGCCCCTCACCGGCATGCACATGGGCGAAATTTTCGACGATGCCGACCTGCCGCGCTATTAC
>JALVOR010000029.1 GCA_027026295.1 Anaerolineales bacterium
ACCCCATGGAGCACTACTCCCGCCACAAGGTGGAAGCCGAGGCGTTGGTGCGGGCTTCCTCGCTGCAGTGGGTCATCTTCCGCTTAGCCGCGGCGTTGCCGGTGAGCCTGATTCTGGATGCAGGGATGTTCGACGTCCCCCTCGACAACCGCATCGAGTTCGTGCATCGCGAGGATGTGGCCCAGGCCATTGCCCACGCGGTGGTCAGCGATGCGGTGTGGGGCAAAACCTTGCACATCGGCGGCGGGGAACGCTGCCAGTTCCACTACCGGGAAGTCGCTGCCCGCATTCTGGAAACCGTGGGCATCGGGATGCTGCCCGAAGCCGCGTTCAGCCGCGAACCCTACCCCGTGGATTGGTTAGACACCGAAGAAAGCGAGCGCCTGCTACGCTTCCAGCAGCGCACGTTGGACGACTATCTGGAAGACCTGCGGCGGCTGATGGGCTGGCGGCTGCCGCTGGTGCGGCTGTTCCGCCCGTGGGTGCGGTGGTATTTGCTGCGCCGCTCGCCTCACATCAGCCGCCGGGCCGCGTGGCGGCTGGCGTGGCAGGCGACGTGACGCTTCCCGGGCTCGCAAAAAATAAAAGTAGGGCGGGATGGCTTCCCGCCCTACTTTTGTTTCATGGGAAAAATTTTACGCCCGGTGCTTGAGCGCAGCCTGCGCCGCCGCGAGGCGGGCTACCGGCACCCGGAAGGGCGAGCAACTGACATAGTTCTGGCCGATGAGGTGGCAGAACTCAATGGTGTCGGGGTCGCCGCCGTGCTCGCCACAGATGCCCACTTCCAGGTCGGTGCGGGTGCTGCGGCCTTCTTCCACCGCAATCTTCATCAGGCGGCCTACGCCGTCCTGATCCACGGTCTGGAAGGGGTTGGCGGGCAGAATGCCCTGCTCGACATAGTAGGCGAGGAAGTTGCGCTCCGCGTCGTCGCGGCTGTAGCCGAAGGTCATCTGCGTCAGGTCGTTGGTGCCGAAGGAGAAGAACTGCGCCACCTCGGCGATTTCCTTCGCGGTCAGCGCGGCCCGCGGAATTTCGATCATCGTGCCGAACTTGTATTCCACGGTCACGCCCTTTTCTTCCATCACCTCTTTGGCGATTTCCTCCAGCCGGGGCTGGATGCGCTTCAACTCGTTGACGTGGCTGGTGAGGGGAATCATCACCTCGGGCTTGGGGTTGCCGCCGGCGGCCTTGCGGTTGCAGGCGGCCTCGAAAATCGCCCGCACCTGCATTTCCACGATTTGGGGCATCACGATGCTCAGGCGCACGCCGCGCATCCCCATCATCGGGTTGCTTTCGTGCAGGCCGCGCACTTTCTCTAACAGCGCCTCTTTCTCGGCCAAGCCCTCGGTTTCGCCCTTGGCCTTCATGGTGGCGACTTCCTCGATGAGGCTTTCCAGCGAGGGCAGGAACTCGTGCAGCGGCGGGTCGAGCAGGCGGATGATGACCGGGTAGCCGTCCATGGCCTCGAACAGCCCCTCGAAGTCGCTGCGCTGGAAGGGCAACAACTCGTCCAACGCGGCCTTGCGCTCCGCCTCGCTCTCGGCAAGGATCATGCGCTGCACGATGGGCAGGCGTTCCTGCTCGAAGAACATGTGCTCGGTGCGGGCCAGGCCGATGCCCTTGGCGCCGTAAGCGCGGGCGCGGCGGGCGTCTTCGGGGTAGTCGGCGTTGGCCCAAACCTGCAAGCCGGTGGTCGGCCAGCCTTCGGGCGCCTGGCGGATGCCGGGCGTGGCGGCAATTTCGTCGGCCCAGCCCAGCAGGGTGAGCAGTTCGGTCTGCTCTTCCAGGCTGGGCGCCACGGTGGGCATCTGGCCGAGGAAGATTTCGCCTGTGGTGCCGTCGATGGAAACCCATTCGCCTTCCTTGATGACCGTGTCGCCGATGGTCATCTGGCGCTTGTCCAGGTCGATGCGCACCGCGGACGCGCCCACCACCGCGGGGATGCCGAACTGGCGGGCCACCACCGCGGCGTGGGAAGTCGCGCCGCCTTCGCTGGTGAGGATGCCCTGGGAAGCGATCATGCCGTGCACATCATCGGGCTTGGTGAAGGGGCGCACCATGATCACCTTTTCGCCGTGTTCCTGGTGCATCTTTTCGGCGGTGTCGGCGTCGAAATACACCTTGCCCACCGCCGCGCCGGGCGACGCGTTCACGCCCTTGGCCAGCAGGCGGCCATCTTTCTTGGCCTTTTCCACCTCGGCGAGGTCGAATTGCGGGTGCAGCAGGGTGTTCACCTGGGTGGGGGTGACGCGCAGCACCGCTTCTTCTTTGGTGATCAAGCCCTCGTTCACCATGTCCACCGCGATTTTGACCGCAGCCTTGGCCGTGCGCTTGCCCGTGCGGGTCTGCAGCATCCACAGGCGGCCGCGCTCGATGGTGAATTCCACATCCT
>JALVOR010000030.1 GCA_027026295.1 Anaerolineales bacterium
CCGCAAGGAAAGCGCCAGCGGCATGTCGGGCGGCATCACTCCGCTGTGGGCATGCAAGCGGAAAGACGGTTCTTCAAGAAAGTAAACCGCCGACCACGCCGCCTGCATGAACACAGTATTGCTGTCAAGCAGGGCCTGAAGGCTCTCTCCCGTGTCACGGGCTTCCAGCGCCCTGACAACCTGCTGCCACAGCCAATGGCGCGGGCCGATTTCCGAGAAAGGAGCAACGGCATCATGCTCCAAAGGAGCAAACACAACCATCCATTGCTGGCGTTTGAAATCCAGCGGTTTGAAACGGCACCACACCTGCTCGCCGTTACCGTCGCTCTGCTGCATAAAAGCCAGCACCGGAGCACCATCTGCACGGCGGGTCTGCACCTCGCGAAAAGCCATCTCGGGAAACAGATCAGCAAGCACCATGCCCGCCAGCGCGGCACGCTTGTACCCCGTGTGCCGAACGGCAGCCAGATTAGCGGTGATAATGCGCCGCTCTTTGCCGCTCACCAGCAACGCCGGGAAAGAAATCGAATCCATCAGCGCGTTCAAGCCATCGCTCGAGATACGCGTTGCCGTCGTTTCCATGAACATTGTCAGCAACCTGAAGCCTCTTGCCGTCGTCGGCGGTACGCAGGGGGAATGCGTTCCATAGCACGGTATTTCGCCACAGTGCGGCGCGCCACGGGGAAGCCCATCGCCTTGAGCCGCAGCGCCAGTTCGGCATCGCTCTGGGGCTTCTTCTCGTCCGCGACCAGTTTCCGCAGCACCGCCCGCGCCGGCAGACTGGTGTCGAAGAAACTCGCCATGGGAATCACCCTGCCGGTAGGCAACTGCACCAACTTCCCTGCCACGGCGCGCGACATGGTCGATTCGCTCACACCGAGGCGCTGCGCCATCTGGGCGCGGGTCATTGGCTTGAGGCGGGCATCACCGTGAAGGATAAACGCCCGCTGCTCGCGCACCAGCAGCCGCACCAGCCGCAGCATGGTATTTTCCCGCTGGCGAATGCTCTTCACAATGAGGGAAGCCCGCTCCAGTTGCTCTTGCAACCGCTCGCGGGTCACGCCCACGGATTGGCGCACCGCCTGACGGAACAACGGGCTGACGCGCAGCGGGGCACGCAGCGGGGAAATCACCTCAGCCACCAACGGTGCCTGGGGGTCGTTGTTGTGGAAAGCAATCACCACGTCGGGCGGCAAGGTGGGCGGCGGCCCAGGCGGGGAACCCAGCCGCCGGTCGCCCCACGCGGCGCGCGCAGGGTAAGGGTTGAGGTTTGCAACGATGAACGCCGTCGCCTCTTCGACGGCTTCCCGGGGCAGGCGCAGGCGTTTGGCAAGGGCAGCAGCGCCTTCATGCGCCCACAACGCCAGCGCGCTTTCGTCTTCCAGAATTTGGAAGACGGCTGAGGGCACTGGCTGCCTGCCTTCACGCGCCAGAAGCCGGGCTTGCGCCAGCATCGCCTCCCGGGGGGAAGGCGCACCCACGCCCACCGGGTCGGCCTGCTGGATGATTGCTGCCACGGCAGCCACGTCGGCTGGGGCAATCCGCAGGGTGTAGGCGGCTTCCATCAGCGAGATGGCGAGCAGGCCATCGTCATCGAGGTTCGCCAACAGATGCGCCGCAATGCGGCGGGCGACGGGATCGGTCAACTCCGGCGAAACCTGGCGTGCAACATAGGTGGGCAAATCCACCTGCTGGGCGAGCGCCACCTCTTCAGCGTCGGGGGCGTCTTCGTCGCGCCACGGCAAAGGGGCAAAGTGGTCTTCCCGCGGCGAAACGAAGACAATCGGCTCATCGGGCGAGGCGCCCGGCGGCAGGGTGCATTTGGGGCACTGACCCGCCACCACGGGCGTACCGCAGCGAGGGCAACGCTGCATGGCTTCTTCCACGATTTCCAGCGCCGGGTTGGCCGCAATTTCCGCCTGCAGGGCCTCGGTCAACTCGGCCAGCGGCTGCACCAAAAAGTGCATCGTCTGCGCCAGCACCGCATTGGGGGCATGGGCAGGGGCAACGACCGGGGCGTGACCGAGATACATTCGAGGCATGGCATTTACCACTGAAGGGAGTATAGCACAAAAGTAGCAAGTTTTGTGCCAACACCTTTTCGCCATTTTTTCGCTTTGCTCTGTTACAATGGAGAAAAGCGCCTCGCAACCTTTTCCACAGGAGCCTTCCATGACCAACCCCGGCACCCCTTACAAGCAGCATGCCGACTTCGACGGCTACGATACCATCGTGATTGGTTCAGGCATCGGCGGGCTGGGCACGGCGGCGCTGCTGGCGCGTTTTGGCAAGCAGCGCGTGCTCGTGCTGGAACGCCACTACACCGCGGGCGGCTTCACCCACACCTTCACCCGACCGGGCTACGAGTGGGATGTGGGCGTGCATTACAT